>JAGCCX010000064.1 GCA_017651465.1 Bacteroidales bacterium | reverse complement strand
TCCACGGTCTATGCACTGATGCGTACGCCACGAGAAGAAGATGGCTCCGCTGAAGGAGGCGGAATCCTCCGCCCTGCCATCGTCTCCCGCATCGGGCGGCGGATCGTCTTTGACGTCGACACGGCCCGCAGGTTGGCTGACGATTACCAATCGTCCCGCAAATAATCTGCGGGTCAAAAGAGAAATATGATGCACGATGGGCTCGGCCTGCGAAGGTGCGAGCTATCGTCACATCTGCCCGTCCCGAAAAAGAATTCAACGTATGAAAAGTGTTTTTCCTCATTCCTGCCAGAAAGGGCTTGCCATTGTTTGGCCCTATAGTAGGAGACGGGAGTCGGCCTACATATTAAGTTACCAATCCCTGTTTTCAGTGTCCATAAACCGGGCAAGCCCTGAATAGAAGCCGGTGATAATCTGCCAACGCGAAAAAGGAGGGAATTGATGTACAAATGATGCTTTTTCTCTCATTCGCACTGTACACCTTATTTGAACAAAAAGCTTATCTTTGTCAGTGAACGATTCATCATGCCAGGAATAACGAAACCTTAACAAAACTACCAGATTATGTCTAGGGATTTAATTGTACGCAACAACCGTCTTATCAAGAAACCCCTTTCCGTAAACGACCTCATTTATGGATCGACCTATGCCTATGGCACTTTGGACGAGTATGACCGAATGGTTGAGTTTGACAAAATCGGTGATGGACCTGTGGTAGTATATGACCGCGACCACATTGGCCGGGGAGTACAAATAGAAGAATTGTCAAAGAAGCAAGTAAAGCTTTCCCTTCCATTACCGGCAACGACATATGATATTAATGTGCTTTATTATCTCGCCCGACGGGCGGCAGAACTCTGGGGGAATAACGTTATTATTGACCCTGACTGGGAGAACCGTATAAGTCTTGATGATATTGACACCCCCAAAAAAGCGGACTATGGATCCAGTATCAAGATTCTCGCTTCTTGGCCTTCGTCAGATCCGGGCCCGACTTGTCTTCCTTGCGCTTTGTTCCCGATCTGTATTGAGAGCAAAACGCTTGAGGCTTTCGGATCCGAGACCAATTACGATGCCTTTGCTCAGTATCTTCACGAGAGGCAGAAAATTGATGCCTATTACACCCGGGGGCTGCTTACTTCGCTCCCCGACATGGAAGGCATTTCTTCCTTATATGTCCTTATTGATCAAGGTATTTGCATCCTCCCCTTCAAACCGAAGGATTTCTATCGAGATGGTGACGATGTCAAGGAGTGTGACGACTACCTTATCGCGTACTGGCATGGAGAGAACCTTCTGAAAATGGAATACGACGTTTTTCTTGAGAAGGTGTCCACGGAGAAAAAGAAGCCTTTTGATGCCAGCCACTGGCAATTGTCAGCGATGAGTAAAGAAGAACTGGTGGCCATTTTTAACTCCCGATGATTCATTAACACCCAAAGATTACCATAATAGGCACACAACTATAGATAACCTTCTGGGTACTCGCCAAGGTGAAATTGTCACACTTCTTGTCACATTCTATACGAAAAATCCCCCTCAGACTGCTCTGAGAGGGATTTTTGTGGAGCATAGGAGAATCGAACTCCTGACCTTTTGAATGCCATTCAAACGCTCTACCAACTGAGCTAATACCCCATTGCGGACTGCAAATATAGTAACTTTTTTTTAATTCAAAACATTTTTTCTTCACTAAAGCTATAAAAATGCTCGTCTGCAATTACCAGATGGTCTATCATCGAGAGGCCGCAGGTGGTGCAGGCATCTTTGAGGGCGCGGGTTTCGCGGATGTCGGCATTGCTTGGGCGCGGGTCGCCTCCCGGGTGGTTGTGCACCAGTATGATGCCCGATGCGGCCTCCTCCAGCGCTGTTTTAATAATAAGCGGGATGTCGAAGATCGTGCCCTTGCGTCCTCCAATGGTAAGGCATTTGATTTTGGTCACGCAGTTTTTGCGGTCCAGAAGTATTATCCAGCACTCCTCGCGTTTGATGCCTTTGAGGCGGGGGAGCATTAGGGAATAGACCTGCGAGGCATCGGCAATCGGGTCTTTTCCGCTGCTCTGTTCGGTCATAAAACGCCTGCCCAGCTCGAAGGCCGCCAGCAGCGTGGCAGCCTTGGGCCCTCCCACTCCATCCAGCGACGCCAGATACTGCGCGTCGCATTCAAACAGCCCGGTAAGCCGGCCGTCGGTCAGCGCCAGCAGCCTCTGTGCCAGATCCAGTACGCTCTCTCCGCGCCTTCCGGTGCGCAGCAATATGGCCAACAGTTCTCCGTCGGCAAGGGCCGATGGCCCACGAGCGAGCAGCTTCTCGCGCGGACGCTCGTCAATGTGCATATCTTTAATATTCATAACACTGCAAAGTTACAGCGTCCTTCTCCACCTGCATCCGTCCCGCAAGCCTGCAGCCGCACATATTTACCATTTTTTAAGAATCCGGCAAATATTATTATATTTGTGATTCGAATTTTTAAGAAACTATGGGTAGAGAAATAAAGTTTTCGCTCGTTTACCGGGATATGTGGCAGTCTTCCGGCAAGTATCAGCCCAGAGCGGACCAGCTTGTCCGCGTCGCCCCCGCCATCATAGATATGGGATGCTTCGACAGGGTAGAGACCAACGGCGGTGCGTTCGAGCAGGTGAATCTCCTCTACGGCGAGAATCCCAACCGGTCGGTACGCGTGTGGACAGCTCCGTTCCACAAGGCCGGGATTCAGACCCATATGCTCGAAAGGGGCCTTAACGCCCTCAGGATGAACCCGGTACCTGCCGATGTCCGCGAGCTTATGTTCAAGGTCAAAAAGGCCCAGGGCACCGATATCGCCCGCTCCTTCTGCGGCCTGAACGACCACCGTAACCTTAAACTCAGCGTCGAATACGCCAAGAAGGCCGGTATGATTTCCCAGGCGGCTCTATCCATAACCCATTCCCCGGTTCACACGGTTCAGTACTATATGGATGTGGTAAAGCACCTTGTGGATTACGGCACCGACGAGATCTGCCTTAAAGATATGGCAGGCGTTGGGCGCCCCAGCGTACTTGGGGAGCTGGTAAAAGAAATCAAAGCAAAATATCCCCATATCAAGGTGCAGTACCACGGCCACAGCGGCCCCGGATTCTCCACCGCATCGATGCTCGAAGTGGCCCGTGCAGGTGCTGATTATCTGGATGTTGCAGTGGAGCCTCTCTCCTGGGGCAAGGTGCATCCTGATGTAATAACCATACAGCAGATGCTCCGCGCCGACGGATTCCTGGTGAAGGACATCAATATGGATGCATATATGCAGGTGAGAGCCCTCACGCAGGAATTCATCGACGATTTCCTGGGCTACTGGATCAATCCTTCCAATGCCAAAATGACCTCGCTGCTGGTGGGCTGCGGACTTCCAGGCGGAATGATGGGCTCGATGATGGCGGACCTCAAGGGCTTCCAGGCGGCCATCAATGCCGCCGAAAGGGCCTCCGGCAAACCCGAGAGCAACATCGATTCGCTGATGGTGCAGCTCTTCTCGGAAGTCGAATACGTTTGGCCGCGCCTTGGCTACCCGCCGCTGGTGACCCCGTTCAGCCAGTACGTCAAGAACACCGCCCTGATGAACCTGTTTGCCAAGGCTCAGGGCAAGCCCCGCTTCAGCACCATCGACAAAGACACCTGGGGTATGATACTCGGCCGTATGGGACGCCTCCCCGGCCCCCTCGCTCCCGAGATCGTGGAGCTTGCCAAGGAAAAGGGCTTCGAATTCTACACCGGCAACCCTCAGGACGAGTATCCCGACGAGCTGCCCAAGTTCCGCGCTATGATGAAAGAAGAAGGCTGGGACTTCGGACAGGACGACGAGGAACTCTTTGAGATGGCGATGCACGAGCGGCAGTACCGTGACTACCGCAGCGGCATAGCCAAAGAGCGCTTCGAGCACGATCTGGAAGAGCTCAAGGCCAAGGCCGGCGCCCCTATAGTCGTCAAGCGTCCCGTGGTTGAGATGCCGGCGTACAACATTGAGCAGTACACCGATAAGTATCCCGGCGCATTCCCCATCCAGGCTCCGGCAGGAGGCAAACTGCTGTGGGAGATAGATGTGGTGGATGTATCCCGGGCCCCCGTCGCCGGCACCCCTGTCAGCGCCGGCAAGCCCTGCGGATACGTGCAGACCCGCTACGGACTTGAGCCCATACTGAGCGCTGCAGACGGCCGCATCGTAGCCGTTCCCGCCGCCCAGGGCAAAGATGTAGTGAAAGGAGAAATAATAGCATTCGCGCAATGACCGACAATTACAATAAAGTCCTCACCCCCTCCCAGCGCTCCAAGCTCTCAAAAGTAAAGCACGTCGCCCTCGATATGGACGGCACTATCTACCTGGGTAACAATATCTTCCGTTATACCCTGGAGTTCCTCCGGAGGCTGGACGGCGCGGGCATAGGTTATTCCTTCCTTACCAACAATCCCACCAAATCGGTGGCCGACTACCTCAAGAAGCTTGCCGGTATGGGGATAGAAGCGGGGGAGGACAATATGTACACCACTTCGCTCGCCGCGATCGACTATATCAAACGCACCTGGCCAGGGGCGAAGCGCCTCTTCCTGCTGGGCACGCCGTCGATGATAAGCCAGTTCGAGAAGGCGGGTTTCGAGTCTTGCGAGGACAGCGCCGACGACCGGCCCGACGTGCTCGTAGTGGCCTTCGACCCCACTTTGGTGTATTCGCGCCTGTGCCGGGCGAGCTGGTGGGCTGCCCGGGGTGTACCCTACGTCGCCACCAACCCCGACCGTGTGTGCCCGACCGACCTGCCCACCATCCTGGTTGACTGCGGATCGCTCCAGAAGTGCATCGAACACGCCACCGGCCGCAGGCCCGACATAGTGCTCGGCAAGCCCGATCCCACTATGCTCGACGGCATACGCCTGCGTCACGGGCTGCAGCCCGAAGAGATACTGATGGCGGGAGACCGCATCTACACCGATACCGCTATGGCCCACAACGCCAACGCTGTAGGATGCCTGGTGCTGAGCGGCGAAACCACGCTCCAGACGGCCCTCGACGTGGCCGCCGACCAGAAGGCCTGCGAGGCGCGCGGTGAGGCCCCCGAGTTTTACGCCCCCGACTTCATCGTCCGCGACATTGCGGAACTGGGGGACCTGCTGATACAAAGCCGCGCTTAGACGCTTATGATGGGAGAGAACGATTTTTCGAGGCTCGAGCTGAGCCTTCCGGCTGCAAGGAAGAACTACCGTTACTTCCGCTCGCTGCTGCGCCCCTCCACCAAGCTGCTGGTGCTCGTAAAGGCCAACGCCTACGGGCACGGAGCTGTGGAGTTTGCGTCGATGATGCAGGCGGAAGGCGCTGACTATCTGGCAGTTGCCCTTCCTGTGGAAGGCATCGAGCTGCGCCGCTCCGGTATCTCCCTGCCAGTGCTCGTGCTCACCGCCGGCACCGACTTCTTCCCGGAAATAATCGACTATCGTCTCGAACCCGGCATCCCCAATCTGTACACCCTCAAGGCGCTCTGCGACACTCTCGACTCCAGGGGCATCAGCGGTTTCCCGATACACATCAAGCTCGACAGCGGTATGCACCGTCTGGGCTTCGTTCCCGAAGAGATTCCGGAACTCATCGAGTTCCTGCTCG
>JAGCCX010000063.1 GCA_017651465.1 Bacteroidales bacterium | reverse complement strand
GACGTGGGCACCCGCTACCGTACGGGAGTCTTTTACACCGACCCCTCAGACCTGCCCGCCATACGCAGCGAATTCGAAGCCGCGAGCCTTCGCCTCGGGGCCGATCCGGTCACCGAACTGCTACCCCTGAAGAGCTTCTGGGGCGCCGAAGAGAGGCATTGCGACTATCTCGACAAGAATCCGGACGGATACTGCCACCTGCCCCTGAAGGCGTTCAAGTACCTGCGCCTCTACCAGGATGCCGAACTTATGCTCGGCGACGAACAAGACTCCACGGCACGCCAGGCCCAGACCGCGGCGCTCATAGCCGAAAGGATGAAGTTCTTCTGGACAGGTTTCTACCGGGTAATCGGGGACACTCTCGTCCTTGGGCCTTTCCAGGGCCCTCCGGCCTGCTTCAGGATAAAGCGCGGCCGGGGCGTCTGCGGCACCGCCTGGGAGAGGAAGAGCACGGTAGTGGTGCCCGACGTGGAAGAATTCCCCGGCCACATTGCCTGCAGTTCCCTGTCCCGCTCGGAGATAGTGGTGCCCGTGTTCTGCAGCGGAGAAGTTAGCGCCGTGCTGGACATCGACAGCACCTCCCTGGGAACATTCGACGAGACCGACGCCGTGTGGCTGGAGATGATATGCGAGCTGCTATGAGCCGGAAAGTTATCCTTATTACCGGAGCCAGCAGCGGCATAGGGCTCGACGCCGCACGCCTGCTCGCCACCAAGGGATGCAAAGTGTACGGGGCCGCCCGCCGGGTAGAATTGATGGAGCCCCTTAAAGAATTGGGGGTGGTGCCGCTTTACATCGACCTTACCGACCCCTCATCGATGCAGGATTGCGTGAACACCGTACTGGAGGCGGAGGGGCGCATCGACGCCCTGGTCAACAATGCCGGCTACGGACAGCTGGGACCCATAGAGTGCGTGCCCATTGAGGAGGCCCGCAAACAAATGGAAGTCAATGTGTTCGGCATAGCCCAGCTGTGCTCTATGGTGCTTCCCTCGATGCGTGCTGCCCACAGCGGGCGCATTGTCAACCTCTCGTCCATCGCAGGCAAGGCCGTGATATATTTCGGCGGTTGGTACAACATTTCAAAGTACTCCGTGGAGGCCCTCAGCGACGCCATGCGCATAGAGCTCAAGCCCTTCGGGATAGATGTGGCCAAGATACAGCCGGGCGGAATCAGGACCCCCTGGGGAATCATAGCCGCAAAGAACCTGGAGGAGTGCACCAGGGGCAGCGCATACCAAAAGGCCGCCTCTGACGAAGCGGCCATCTTTAATAAGGCTTATAGTGCTCAGAATCTGTTGACCTCTCCGAAGAGAGTGGCGGGGGCGATTTGCCGTGCTTGCTTAAGCAGGAGGCCCAGGGCCTGTTACCGCGTGGGTGTGGGCTCGGGCCTGATGCCCGCTATGCATTCGCTTCTGCCTGCCCGCTGGTGGGATTCCCTTGCGAGGCTCTTCGCCTACAGCAGATCGGCTGTGCGGTAAGAGATACCCGTGTTAGGGAGGTTGGCTGCTATGTCTTCGAGGACGTTCCAGGCGTAGTAGGTGCTATAGGTGTTGCTGGGCTGGAAGCGAAGGGTGGAGAAGCGGTCCGAGAGGACTGACTCGCGCCACTGCGCTGTTATGGTCACCTTAACCCTGCCAAAGACCCGGGTAATCTTGAAGTACATCGCAAACTGATTGTGAGTCATCGGATTCGTCCAGTCGAAAGGAGTCGGTATGAAGCTCACTTCGCTGCGGATCCAGTCGTAGTTGTTACCGTAGGACGCTACGCTGTAGTAACGTGCCCTGAGCAGCCTGGCTATGTAGTCGTAGGCCTCCATCTTGCTGGTGAACAGGGTGTTGACCACTATTCCCGCAGCATTGGTGCGCTCGTAAGTCTCGTAGCGGCTGTAGGTGCGTACGGTAGGGATAGGAGGACGGGTGCCGGGATACATATCTGCGTAGCCGGGGATGTAACTTCCGCTGTGGTATCCTCCGTTATACCCCGAATTATGTGCGGGAGGAGGAGGCGGAGGTGTATTGTGGTTGTTGCCACCGTTAACCGGCCTGTTGTTGTAACCGCTGTTACCGCCGTAGTTTCCGCCAGTTGCGGGCTTGTTGTTGTTGCCGGAATTGTAACCGTTTTTGTTGTTTGCACTGCTGCTTCCCGAACCGCCTCCGTTGTACACGGAGCCGTTGTTCGAAGAGCCGCTGTTACGGTCGTCGGTTCCGTTCCTTCTGCTGCCCTCCCTGTCGGTAGTCACGCGAAGCTTAACATCGGTGGCCGCCTGGTTGGAGACATTGGTCGGATACTGCGCTTTATCAACCTTCTCTTGCTTTTTTTCCGCCTGAGTTTCCTGACGGGCCGTCACGGTGTTGTTGCGTCTTGCGCCACCCTCCTGGGCGGCGGCGGGCGCGGCGAGGTAGATCATCGCCATAAGCGCCGGGAGAAATCTAAACATCGTTTTCATAAGGCATTAGTATTAAAAGGTTTCATACCTACAATGGCAAAGACCTTGCCAAACTCTTCCCGCCCCCTCCGGAGGGCTATAGGATGGTGATTTCATCGATAAATATAAACGCCGGATAACCGGCTCCCGGATGCCACTGGGGGATGGTTCCGAAATTGCGGGCAGTTACCTTCACGTAGCGCCCCGACTCCCTCACCGCAGCGCTGCATTCCCAGGTCTGTATGGTCATATCCGTCTCGGCCACGCCGGAAGAAAGGGTGGCCACGGTGCGGTAGTTCTCACCGTCTTTGGACACTGCAAAATCGACCTCCTTGGGCATCCAGATCCACGAGCGGGCATCCTGAAGGAAGCCGGCGGATATGCTCTTGACAGGCCGCACGGAGCGGAGGTCCACCACCGCCTCGAAGTCACAATCTTGATAGCCCTGCCAGCCCCCGGTGCGCCAGTTGACCCCTCCGCGGCGGCCGTCTATAAGTCCGGTGGGCCCGCCTGCGGAATACTGTCCACTGTACTTGGAATGAAGCTCTACATCCCTGTCGTTGAACGCCTTATGCACCGTACAGCGGGTAACGAAACTCTGCCGCCCGCCCCTTCGGGAAAGGGCCTCAAGAGTGCAGTTCTCCGTAAGCGTAAAAGGCCCCTCGTACGGCCGGAAATCACCTTCACCCACAACCCGCCAGCTGATCTCCCCCTCTCCCCCGATAGCCACACGAAGCGAATCGGTAAAGATATCACTCTCCATCTCGAACCACGGATTCGTAACGATTCTCCAAGGAGCAGCGTCGGCGGTTTCGGACGAAGCCCCGGAGCGACTTTGGCCCTTACGAACAGGAGCTCCGGGGCTTCTGTCCGAAACCATCACAGCCCCCGGACAAACAGGATACCGGTCGAGAGCACTAAGAACGTACCAAGCCGACATCTGCCCGCAATCATCATTCCCGCACAAACCATCAGGCTCCGACGAATACAGCGTCTCCATAATACGCAACACCGTAGCCCGCGCCTTGTCCGGACGCCCGACAGCGTTATACAAATACGGAATATGATGACTCGGCTCGTTGCCGTGAGCATACTGCCCGATACAACCGGTAATATCCGCCTGCGTACGCCCCGTAGTGCCCTCAGGCGCCGCAAAAAGACTGTCCAGACGCCGCTCGAACGCCTCCGACCCACCGAGCGCCCCGATAAGACCCTCAATATCGTGCGGCACAAAGAAACTGTACTGCCAGGAGTTAGCCTCGGTGTAATTGTTGTTCACCTCCCGCGGATCGAAAGGACTGTACCAGCGCCCGTTCAGGCGCGCCCTCATAAAGCCCGTAGAAGGGTCGAACACATTTCGCCAATACTGCGAACTGGTCATATATCGCTCATATTCGTCCTGCTTCCCAAGGTATCCCGCCACCTGCGCCACGCACCAATCGTCGTAACAAAACTCCAGCGTCTTGGATACGCTCTCGTGCTCTTCGTCGGCAAGCACCAGGCCGTTTCGCCTGAAACTCTCCAGGCCGTACTCGGGTCTTAACGAGCTGGCTACAAGGGCCTTGAACGCCTCTTCGACATCAAACCCGCCTATCCCCCTTGCCACCGCGTCGGCAATGATGGGCGCCGAATTGTAACCTATCATACAGTCGGTCTCCCAGCCCGAAAGCTCCCATACCGGCAGTTTTCCGTTCTCCCGCCAGATGGAAATCATACTGTTGATGAAGTCGGCGCTGCGTTCCGGCTCTATTTCGAAGAGCAAAGGATGCTCCCCGCGGAAGGTATCCCAGGTACTGAAAACGGTGTAACGCTCCCAGCCGTCGGCAAGATGCACCTTGCCGTCCATACCGCGGTACTCACCGTTATGGTCGGAGTACAAAGAAGGGTGTATCCCCGTATGATAGAGCGCCGTGTAGAAGCGGCGGCGGTGCTCCCGGTCGCGGAAAGGGCAATCAAGCTTGGAGAGATAGCTCTCCCACTCCCCCCTGCTCTTGTCTCTCAGGGCATTGAACGACTCGGGGTACTCCGCCATAAGGTTGGCCTTGGCATTGTGTTCCGACACGCTCGAGAGGGCCACCCTCAGGGTCACCTTGCGCTTGTCGAAAGTAAACACTGCCTTGCGCCCGTCCTCGGAGAGTTCACAGCTGGCGGGCGAAGAAAACTCGAAGTAGAAATACAGCTGCTGCCCCCTCGCCCAGCTGGTCGAAACCCTCTTTCCGCTGCACCAGAGCGGGCCGGAATTTATAGCCCAGTCGTCCAGATGGTCGCGGTGGTTCAGGTCGAGGGTAAGCGTCCACGGCCCGCGGCCCTTGAAAGTATATTCGTGCATTCCGACACGGCGCCCGGCAGTCACGCGGGCAAGCACCTTGGTGTCTTTGAGCCATACCTGGTAGCTGCCAGGCGAGGCCTTCTCGCGGCGGTGGCTGAAAGCCGAAGGCCGGCCTCCGGGAGTTATGAGCACATCGCACCAGTCGTCGCACCCCGTGCCGCTGAGGTGGGTGTGGCTGAATCCGAAGATGAGGCTGTCGGAGTAATGATAGCCGCTGCAGCCGTCCCAGTCGCCCGCACGGGGGCGTGTGTCGGGGCTGAGCTGAACCATTCCGAACGGGGCGCAGGCTCCGGGGAAGGTGTGTCCGTGGGCATCGGTCCCCACAAAAGGGTTAACATATTGGGTTATGGCGGCCAGTACAGCGCTAATGGTTATCAGCAGGGTTGACATCGATAATCAGAGTCTAGTTGTCGTACTTGTTGGCAAAATCGTCACCGGGGGTAAGCAGCATCCAGAACGTGTAGAACGGAAGAAGCTGCAGCCAGCCGGAGCGCCCGTAATCGTGGCAGCGGCGGGTGTTCCCTGCAATGCGTATCCACACAAACAAGGGCAGGAGAAGCGCCCATAAGCCATATACCTTATTGTCGGTTTCCTCGGGAAACGAAGCAATGGAAAAGAAGTAAAGGTCAAATAACACAGCCAGTACGAAGTAAGGGAGCCGCCCCATACGGCCGGAAAGCGAAAACAATTTGGCAAGAAAGCTCTTTTCGCCTTTGTTGTAGCCGGGCTTTTGGGCCGCCTGGCGTGAAGGAGAAGGATATGCCCCGGGAGCGGGGGCGGGAGCGGGAGAGGATAAGGGATGAATGTCTGCAGATGAGCCCGAAACTGTGGGTTGTACCTTGGGAGCCTCCTCGGAATGTGATAAATTGGTTCCTGCCTTGCTGCGGCGGTGACCTATGATGCTGGATGCTTTTTCTGCCATAATTGTCCGCAATATAACAAATTATCGGTGGAAAACCTTATATTTGCGCTATGGACAAAAAGATTCTTGATTTCTTTACAGGTTTACGCCGCAATCTTTCCGGCGGCAATCTCAACCTCGGTAACATAGTCGGCAAAGCCAGTTCCAAACTCCAGAGCAAAAGCCAGACTTTCACTTTCCAGGCGCTGCCCGCCAACTTGAACGAGCTCCGGGCCCTGCCCGAGGCTGCCCTTACGGATCCCTTTGCTACAGCCGCCCTGAGCCTCCTCGCGCTTACCCGCTGGCAGGACAGCAAGGCCGAGAGCATAGAGATGCTCAATTTCCTGAAAGGCCCCGAAAGCTGCTCTCCCGCAGAGCTGCAGCACATCTCGGACCGCTTTATGGACGGCACGTTCTACAAGGTCCGCTCTTACTTCGAGGGCGCTGTTCCTTCCAACAACTACAACCCCGCCACACCCTACAGGGTCAAGGTCTCGTCCACTCCTTATTCGTTCGAAAACGAGGGCTGGGCTACCCTGTACCTGCACTCCGGCGGAGCCGACAGCCCCCGTCCCGTGAAGCTTCGCAAGAAGCCCAGCACAGGTCAGTGGTTCCTTGTTGAGATTCAGTACCTCAGCGACGTGAGGCCGCCGGTGGCCCTGGACAAGTGGGCCTAATAGCCCATCAGCCTTACATCTTCCATATCCAGGACTATTCCCTCCGAGAGCACCGAAAGCTGCTCGGAGCAGAATATCGTACAGTGCCGGAGTGAAATGTCGTGAACCATCTCCGGCGTGCTGTTTACGCCTATGCCTATTCGGGCGTCGCGGCAGGTGACGTTGGAGATATGGATGTCGCTGAAATCGGGAAGGAATTCGCGAGTCTGCTCCATATTCCCCATTTCGCCCACCTGGACATTTACGTAACCGGTTTCAAACACTATGGCCTGGTCACGTATGTCGCTCATTATCACATTGTCGATATACAGCCGGGAGGTCTTTCCGCCGCGGCCCGGAGCGCTCTTGAAACGCAGTCCGGTATCGGTGCCTGAGAAAGTATTGTCGAGCACCGCCACGTCGGTCACCCCGGCCGAGAACTCGGAGCCTATCACAAAGCCGCCGTGAGCGTGAAATACGGTATTTCCCCTCACCAGCACACGCGCCACCGGACCGTCCTTGAGGGCCGCAGCCCCGGCTCCGGCCTTGAGGCAGATGCCGTCGTCGCCCACATCTACGGTGCAGTCGGCTACCAGCACGTCGCTGCTCTGCATCAAGTCTATCCCGTCACCGTTCTGGGCATTCCACGGGCAGCGAACCGTAACTCCCACGATGGCTACCTGACGGCAGCGCTGCGGAACCAGATGGAAGCGCGGGGAGTTCTGGATGGTGACTCCGCAGATCCTCACTCTCTCGCAGTCGGTGAGGCGTATCAAGTGGTTGCGCAGCTTCTCCTGCTCCTTGTACCCCTCCACCAGGTTGGGGAAGCGGGTAAGATTGTAGGGATACCAAAGAGAACCGCCGTCGGCATCGGTCCCGCCCATACGGTGATAGTCTTTCCACTCCACGTCGCTAACCTTGCTGCGCTTAACCGCACGCCACCATTCGCCATTTCCGTCGATGATACCCTCTCCGCTGATACTCAAGTCTTTACACTTGCTGGCGCTGATGCACGGCACCGACTTGGCGCCGTCTTTGGCAAAGAGCGCCCTGTCGGGAGACATCAGGATCATAGCGTTGCGCTCGAGGTGCAGGTCGATGCCGCTCTTGAGCACTATGGGCCCGGTAAGCCATATCCCGGCAGGCACCACCAGATGCCCTCCTCCCTGCTTGACAAGAGCTTTGACCGCCTTGGCAAAGGCATCGGTGTTAAGGGTTACGCCGTCACCCACGCCGCCGAAGTCGGCAAGCGAAACTGTATATTCAGGGATGACCGGGGCCTGCGGCTCCGAAAGCTCGATGGGAAGATTCTGATAGTAGCGGGCATAGTCGCCACCTCGGGCCGGAAGTGCCGCAAGAAGGCACAGGGCTATTGCTAATTTACTGTATTTCATTGCTTTTGTATATTCCGACCTCGCTCAGCACAGGGCTTCCGAGGGCGGCGTTGATGGTTATTCGCAATTTACGGGCCAGAGTGGGTTCGGTAAGCAGGATGCGCTTGTATCCTATGGTAGTACCTGCGGCAATCCTCTCCCATCCACTGGGCGTGAGAGCCTCGATAGTAAACTCCTCAACTCTCTGACCCAGAGGGATATACTCCTGCAACACAATACGGTCGAAGCAGCATTCGGATGGAAGTTCCACGCAGATGCAAGGCGTGCGTTCACCCTCGGGAGCGGCCCAGAAACTCCCGTAATCCCCGTCGCCCAGGCGCGAGGGAGGAAAACCTCTCCTGCGGGGAGCCTGAAAACGCGCCTTACGGGCAAGATTGCACGCAAAATCGGCGTCGATCCTCTCCCGCCACCGCATCAGGACGAGGGAATCTTCACGGGCTATACGGCCGCTGGTGTCGGGCGGCACATTGAGCAGGAGCAGCGAACCGCGCCCCACGCTCCGGTAATAAATCTGCAGCAGTTCATCGGCAGTTTTGGGCTTCTCGCTGCTCCGCCAGAACCAGCCGGGGCGTATGGACACGTCAACCTCGGCGGGAATCCACGCCCCGGCGCCCTTGTTGCCGCTCTGCAAAGTGTCGGTGGGAGGAGCGCCGGCTCCGGGCGTGAAGCCGCAGGTATCGAGGGTGCTCCAGTTGGTGATTCCGGCCTCCCCTCTTTCGTTACCGACCCAGCGGCAGCCGGGCCCAACGTCGCTGAACATCACCGCCGAAGGCTGAAGCTCCCGCACGGTGCGGTGGAAAAGCGGCCAGTCGTAAACCTGCCTGCGTCCCGTGGGACCCTCTCCGCACGCCCCGTCGAACCACTGCTCGAACACCTGTCCGTAGCGTCCGTCCAGCACGCTGCGCAGCGTGGCGGCGTACTTCTGATTGTATTGAGGAGTACCGTACGAAGGGTCGTTGCGGTCCCAGGGCGAAATGTACACCCCGAACTTGAGGCCATACTCCCGGCAGGCCTCGGAGAGGTCCTTGAGCACGTCGCCCTGCCCGTCACGCCAGCGGCAGTACGCCACGGTGTGCGTGCTTACGGGGTTGGGCCAGAGGCAGAAGCCGTCGTGATGTTTGGCGGTGACGATTATACCCTTCATACCGGCGGCGGCAGCTGTGCGCGCCCACTGCCGGCAGTCAAGACCGGTGGGATTGAAAAGGTCTTCGCTCTCGGCTCCGCTCCCCCATTCCTGCCCGCTGAACGTGTTGGGCCCGAAATGGCAGAACATATTGACCTCCATCTTCTGCCACTCCATCTGCGCCGCGTCGGGAACCGCTCCGAGGGGATCGGGGGCCGAAGTGCAGCAGATGACGGCAAGAAAGAGCAGGGCGAGCCAGGGGAGCGCTCTGGACATTATCTACGGAAGGGCCGGACCTCTATGATGTCGGCCTCGGTTGCGGCGTCGATAATGTCCTGGATATACTTGTTGATTGCAGCTACACCCTGCCAATCCTTATCGGATGGCCAGGCATTGCTGCCGCCGGAACCGATATAGCCATTCTCGTAGGCAATGAACATATGCCAGCCATATCCGTCAAGTATCTCCATAGTGGGTTGGTAAGATCTTTTGAGCTTGTGAACCTTATACTTACGCGCCATCTCGCCTATTTTCTCAAGCAAGTCGGCGGGGGCTTTGTACACCGTAGTCTCATCGCTGTTGGCGCAATAGGCAATTGTGATGGTTCCGTCTTTGGCACGCTCGACCTCATAACTGAGGATGGGCTGTATCATCATACCCGAATAATTGTAGGAATAGCTTTCGGGAACACCCTCCTGGGGTTTGTTGCCATCCGAGTCTTTGCAGCCCAGGAAAGCCAGGATGCAGGATAAAGCGAAAATGTATTTCATAACTGTCAGCTGAAAAGGGTTATCAATGTATCTTTGGTAAGGGTCGAAAGGTCAAGGTCGGGCATATCGGATTCGGTAAATCCGGCCTTCAGCAGGAGGTCTTTCAAATCGATGAACGACAACGCTTTACGCGCCATTATCAGCTCTTTCTCGCCAGGATGCGCCGCCACGCTTACCTGGTGCTCGCCGGCCCCGAGATCCATAAGGAAGATGCGCGCTCCGCACACTATTCCGAGCATCTTCTCGGCGGAGTCGGAAGTAAGGTCTTCACTCACTACGATGGAGTCGGGACGGACCATATATCCCGCCTTCAGGTCAACTATATCTTCCTGCCCGAAGAAGAAGCGGAAGCGGCTCCCCGAGATGCCGTCGTAGCGGTTGCACATAATGGTGCCGTCGGGGCAGATGTCTTTGCAGTAGATAATTTCGCTCGCCTCGGGATTGGCGTCGGTAAGGTCGCCGGAATACACGGTGTCTCCGGTGTTGTAATGCTCGTTCCAGCCTATCTTTACACCGTTCCAGTTAATGAAACTGAGGTCGAAGTCGAAGGTCCCCCATTCGTTGCGCCAATAGATTCCGAAGAAATTGTGCCCCTTCATCGGGTAGTAGCTGCCGAACGGCAGATTGCCGATGAAATTCTTCTCCGAAGTCGGGCACGCAAGATGCAGCCCGGCGGGGAAGCGCACAAGGCAGGCCTTGGCGGAGAGGCGGCGAACCAGCTCGGCTTCAAGCATTTGCGCGAGCGAAGAGTAGTATTCCAGCGTGGGGGCCTCGAAGCTGAACTTGGGAGGAGCCACGAACAGCTTGCCGTTGCGTATCAGGTACATCTGACGGGGGTGCTTCTGGTCGGACATCAGAATGCGCTCGCGGACGCACTGAAGCAGGCTGACAAGCTTGAAAGAATTGGGCTCGGAAAGCTTTGCCGCCACGCTTTCAAGCGGCGGACGGGTGCCCAGCAGGCTGGTCCAGAAGCCGGGCTCCATAGGCCGGTGGAAGCGGGGCGCCATACGCCTGATTCGGTTGATGACCGCACGGTTGGGCGAGCTTGCCCTGCTCTTGAAGGCCAGGAACAGAGGCTTGAAACGATAGAATATAGAAGCGAGTTTCTCCAGTTCCTTCTCGCTCAGGGAGGTGAAGTCGAATTTCTTGGCCCCGCGTTCTATGCTGGCCAGCAAGTATTTGGAGCGGATCAGAAGGGTCTCGAAAGTGGCCACATACACTATGTAACGCAGGAGCCCCACGGGATCGGACGGGTGACGGTCCAGAATCTTGCAAAGCACAGCCTGTCCCTCGCGGTTGCGCACGGCGTCGATATCGATCTCCCCTACACCTTTCCGGAGGCCTTGCTTGATGGCGTCGCACAGGAGCCTTACCGTCTCGCTTTTGAGTGCGATACCCGAATAAAGCATATCCCTGCAGCGGGCGAAAAGGGCCTCCTCGGAAATTACATCGATGTAGGTATATTTATTAAAATCAGGCGCCTGCACCTCTCCCGGAGGGATATACGGAATGCCGGTACGCCTGGTTCCGTAGGTGGAAGCATAGTGCAGGATCTGATCCATCAGCAGGGAAATCCTGTCTTTGGAAACTACATCTTCCCAGGTTTTGTAAAAAGTGGAATTGGGATTTATTGCTTCCGTCTTGAGAAACTCCTTGACGTCCTCGCCCAGCACCTGGGGGTTGAGAATGAAACCACGTTTGAGAGCCTCCTGCTGCAATGCGAAAGTATCCTCCACCAAAGGCGATGCGGGCAGAGCGGCACGGAAGAATTTGATAAGTTTCGGATGCATACAAAAAAAAAGGACCGCGGAAAGTAGCGAGTCCGAAGACTCGAAAATAAAAATAGGAACTTTCTATGCGGTCCTTCTGCAAATATAACATAAAAATCATTATATTTGGTAAAACTTTTTAAATATGGCATCCATCATCGATTTGATTTCCCGTCAGGTCAACTCAGTGGCCGGCGGAGCACAGATTCCCTCAGGAGTTAAAGATCAGGTTCTCGGCGGTCTATCGCAGTCGGTTCTCGGCAGTCTTACCCAAACCGCTGCAAGCGCCGGCGGTGTAGAACAAATCCGCGACCTTGTAACCGGCAAGATCAGCCCCGACAAGTCTCCCATCACCGCAATGGCAGGCAACATCTTCGACCGTGACACCCTCAGCAAACTCAACCTGGGTGCAGCCGGCTCGTCGCTCAAGAGCCTGGTACCTATGGTTATGGGCAGCCTCAAGGGCATCATCAAAGACCAGGACGGCGACGGCGACATCGACTTCAACGACCTTATCATTATGCTCAAGGGCAACGGCGGCGGACTGTTTGAAACGGCCAAATCAATACTCGGAGGACTGTTCGGCAAGTAATAATGAAACGCAGAAACGTTGAGGCCCTGGTCCTGCTCGTCAGCATCTGTGCTGTGTTCGGGACCTTGGGCTGGCGCATGGGCGGGGGTAACCTCATCAACACTCTCACCAACACGGCGCACAACCTGCTGTTGAACACCGTGTTCTATTTGATGGGTATTACCGTGCTCACGGGAGCGCTGTCAAAGCTGATGGCCGAATTCGGAGTGGTGGGCCTGCTGGAAAAAGTGCTGAGGCCACTGATGAAGCCCCTCTACAACCTGCCCGGAGTGGCGGCGCTCGGAGGAGTGATGACATTTCTCTCGGACAACCCGGCCATCATAGCTTTGTCGAAAGACAAGACCTTTTCGAGTTACTTCAAGAAGTACCAGCTGGTATCGCTGACCAATTTCGGCACAGCCTTCGGTATGGGCTTCGTGGTAATAATAACTATGATAAGCTACGGCCAGCTGGGCGGTGCGCTGGTGGGCCTGTTCGGCGCCCTGTGCGGCTCGGTCATCTCGACTCGAATTATGCAGCACAGCTGCCGGAAGGCCTTCCCGGATATGGAAGCGCCCGTGCTGGACAGCCTCAACGAGCAGGAGCCGGAAGAGCAAATAGAGGAGCAGAAGAAAGACAGCGTGTTTATGCGCTTCCTCAATGCCATACTCGACGGAGGCAAGAACGGAGTGGAACTGGGCCTGGCCATCATTCCCGGAGTACTCATCATCACCACGGCGGTGATACTGATCACCTTCGGCCCCGGCCCCGACGGATACACCGGAGCGGCCAATCAAGGAGTCCCCATCCTTCCCTGGCTTGCCGAGAAGATACACTGGGTGTTCGAATGGCTCTTCGGGTTCAAGGATATGAGGCTCATCGCCTTCCCTATGACGGCCCTGGGCAGCGTGGGAGCATCGCTCGGACTGCTGAACACATACAACGAGGCCGGCATCCTCAACGGCAACGCCATTGCAGTGTTCACCGCGATAGGAATGTGCTGGAGCGGTTTCCTCTCCACCCACACGGCTATGCTGGACTCGCTCGGCTTCCGCAAGGCTATCTCCAAAGCCCTTGGCGCGCACACCGTGGCAGGGCTTTGCGCCGGGATCATAGCACACTTTGTGTTCCTGGCCTTCTCGCTGCTCTGAGAGCGGCATAATATTTGTCTATGATTTTGTAAAACAAGCGCTTATGAAAAAGTTATGGATTGTACTGCTGGCCGTGGTCCTGGGGACCGTGGCAGCATCGGCACAGACCGTGTATTCTGTTTCTTACAAGAGCGACGCCGATGTCAAGGTGTACGTAACCAACAACAAGAGCGACGCCGATCTGGTGGTGTACAAGTGCCAGTACAAATCGGACGCGCAAGGCAACAACGGCCTGTGGTTCTTCACGGACTGGAAATCGGACGCCAAGAAGAAAGTGTATTTTGTCGATTACAAGAGCGACGCTGACATTGTGGTCTATTTTGCCACCACCAAGTCCGACGCCGGCTGGCGCAACCGGAGCAAAATGCACAAAATGCTGTGAGTATCAGCGGGTTTAAACGCACACTGATAGCCCTCATACCCCTTGGGGTGCTCATCGTTCTGTTGGTCCTGAATATCTCGGTATTCGGGGCCGACTCTATTCTCGGGCCTTCGCAGGTAGTGCTGCTGGTAGCGTCCGGGGTGTGCGTGGCGCTCTCGATGTGGCTCTACAAGACTCCCTGGAAGGAGTTCGAGAAGGCCATATCCGGTAACGTAGGAGACGTAGCCGGAGCCATACTCATACTGTTCCTGATAGGCGCCATTTCGGGCACCTGGACTATGAGCGGGGTTGTGCCGGCCTTCATCTGTTACGGCATCAAGATAATCAGCCCCAAGGTGTTCCTGCTCACCGCCTGCGTGCTCTGCGCCGTGGTATCGGTTATGACCGGATCGTCCTGGACGGTTATCGCCACCGTGGGCGTAGCCCTGCTGGGCATAGGCCGGGCGGAAGGATTCAGCGATGCTATGACCGCCGGTGCCATCATTTCCGGAGCCTACTTCGGCGACAAGATTTCGCCCCTGTCGGACACCACCGTGCTCGCATCTTCCATCAACAAGGTGAATCTCTTCGAGCACATCCATTATATGTACTACACCACCATCCCCTCGTTCGTCATCACACTCATAATATTTACCGTGCTGGGGCTCACCCACGACGGGGCGTCGGCGGGCGAGATGGAGGTTTACACATCCACGCTCCAGAGCAGGTTCAACATCACTCCCCTCCTGATGCTGGTGCCTATAATCACCGTCATCCTCATCTGGAGGCGTCTTCCGGCGCTTATGGTACTTTCCATTTCGGCCCTGGTGGCAGCGGCGGCGGCGCTCATCTTCCAGACGGGCATAGTAGATGAAATAGGAAGGAGCGTAACCAGCGGGAGTCCCGTAAAAGTGTACTTTGCTGGCGTCGTGGAGATGGTGTACAACACCGTCAGCCTCGATACCGGCAACGCCGACGTGAACCGTCTGGTAACCAGCCGCGGTATGCTGGGTATGCTCAATACGGTCTATCTTATAATATGCGCTATGTGCTTCGGCGCCTGTATGAAGGCGAGCGGAATGATCGCCGACCTTTCACGCATTCTCGCGCCCCTAACGCGCACCAGGACGGGACTCGTGGCATCGACAGTGCTCACCGGAACCGCCCTCAACGGCATAGTTTCGGACCAGTACCTGGCCATTATCCTCACCTCCAACATCTACCGCGACAAATTCGAGAAAGACGGCTACGAGCCACGCCTGCTGAGCCGCAGCGTGGAAGATTCGGCCACGGTAACTTCGCCCCTGTTCCCCTGGTCCAGCTGCGGTATGACCCAGGCCACGATACTCTCGGTGCCCACCCTGCTGTACGCACCGTTTTGCTTCTTCTGCTTACTCTCGCCGCTGATGTCAATACTGATAGGCGCAATCGGATGGAAAATCCGGCGCCACAAACAATCGTCTTTATGAACAAAATCCACGTTTCCCTTGCTCTCTTAGCCGTGATTGCAGCATCGACCGTTACAGGAAGCGCACAGAGCGCCGACACTGAACCCCAGGCCAAGGCTTATCTGGTATCGAACGCACATCTTGACTCCCAGTGGAACTGGGACGTGCAGCGCACCATATCGGAGTATGTCCCCAAGACTCTTTACCGCAACCTGATGCTCATCGACAAGTTCCCCGATTACATCTTCAACTGCGAGAGCGGAATCAAGTACGCGTGGATGAAAGAATACTACCCCGAGGCCTATTCGCAGCTGCGGGACGTCATAACAAGGGGACGCTGGCACATCAGCGGAAGCTGCTGGGAGGCCTCCGACGCCAATATCCCCTCGCCCGAATCGCTCACCCGCAACATACTCCTGGGGCAGCATTTCTACCAGGAGGAATTCGGCGCCGAGGGCACCGACATTTTCCTTCCCGACTGCTTCGGCTTCGGACTCCAGCTGCCCGCCGTGGCCGCGCACTGCGGACTCATCGGTTTCTCTACCCAGAAACTCCAGTGGCGCGAGCGCAACCTGCCCGGGACAAGCAGCAAAGTTCCGTTCGAATTCGGCCTCTGGCGCGCCCTGGACGGCAGTCAGATAATGGTGTCGGCAAATTCGCTCAACTACACCACCCGCTTCAATTCTGAAGACCTGACCAACTCTCCTATGCTCCTGGAGCACGCAGCGCGCAACCCCCACAACATATCATTCCATTACTACGGCACCGGCGACACCGGCGGCTCGCCTACCCTAGAGTCGGTGGCCACAGTGCAGAGCGCCATCGACAGGCAAAAGGAGGGCAAGGAGGGGCGCATCCACATTATGAGCGCAGCTTCGGACCAGCTGTTCAAAGACTTCCTGCCTTACGAGAGCCACCCCGAACTGCCCGTTTGGGACAAAGAACTCACGATGGACGTGCACGGCACCGGGTGCTACAGCTCGCAGGCCGCGATGAAGCGCTTCAACCGCCTCAACGAGCAGATGGCCGATGCCGCCGAACGAAGCGCGGTGGCGGCGGACTGGCTGGGACGCCTCCCCTACCCCAAGGAGCGCCTCAACGAGGCCTGGCACCGCTTTATCTGGCACCAGTTCCACGACGACCTCACCGGCACCAGCATCCCCCGGGCCTACGAATTCTCCTGGAACGACCAGATGATTTCGCTGCGGCAGTTTGCCGACGTGCTTGAGAGCTCCGTGGGCGCGGTGGCCTCGCGCCTGGATACCAAAGTTCCGGGCACGCCCCTCGTGCTCTACAATCCTTCGGCCTTCCCCCGCAAGGAAGTCGTGACCATACAGAGCACCGATTCCAAGATCTACGACGGCAAAGGCAAGGCGGTGAGGGCGCAGAAACTCGCCGACGGAAGGGTCGCCTTCGTGGCTGAAGTCCCCGCCGCAGGCTATGCGGTTTACGGAGTGCGTAAAGGAAAGGCAAGCGGGGGCAAATCGGCGCTCAAAACCGGCCCAGGCAGCATTGAGAACGCTGTTTACAGCATAAAACTCGACTCCAACGGAGACATTTGCTCGCTGCTTGACAAACGTAACGGCCGCCAACTTGTCCAGGAAGGAAAGGCAATACGCCTGGCGTTCTTTACCAGCAACGAGTCTTTCAAGTGGCCGGCGTGGGAAATTACCAAGGCTACGGTTGACGGCACTCCTTCCGCTGTGGGTCAGGACGTGCGCATTTCCGTTGTGGAAAAAGGCCCCGTAATGGCCTGCATTAAAGTGGAGCGCAGTATGGGAGGATCCTCGTTTACGCAGTACATCCGCCTTTACGACGGCGCCGACCAGGAGAGGATAGATATTGTGAACGAAGTGGACTGGCATAGCACCAACGCGCTTCTCAAGGCGGAATTCCCGCTGTCGGTATCCAATCCCCAGGCCCGCTACGACATAGGTACAGGCTCCATTTTGAGGCCCGACAACACCCCGGAGCAGTATGAAGTGTATGCCCAGCAATGGGCCGACCTGTGCGAGCAAGACGGGAGCTACGGCGTGGCTATACTCAACGACTGTAAGTATGGCTGGGACAAGCCCTCCGGCAATGTGCTGCGCCTTACCCTGCTGCATACCCCCAAAACCAAGAACAACTATACCTACCAGGACCATCAGGACCACGGCCGTCACCAGTTCACCTACTCGATCATAGCGCACGAGGGCGACTACAGCAAGGGATGCATCCCCCGGAAGGCGGAGGTCCTGAACCAGCCTGTAAAGGCATTCGCCGCCACTCCTCACGCAGGTCCCCTGGGCCGCAGCTTCAGCTTTGCCGCAGTCAAGGGCAAAGGCGTGGAGGTGAGGGCGCTCAAGAAAGCCGAAGACGGCAGCGGCTACGTCGTGCGCTTATATGAGCTGTACGGAAGCGACGTTAAAGATGCCGCCGTCAGTTTCCCCTGCCCCGTGACCGAAGCTCTGGAGCTCGACGGCAACGAGGCGGTGAAGGGGCCTGCAAAGGTGGCCGGGAACGAAGTCCGCTTCGACATAGGCGCCTGGGGCATCAAGACTCTCCTGGTGCGCCTGGAGAGTCAAAAGAGCGAGGCCCTGCAGCAGGCTCCCGTATCTCTCCCGATGAAACTTAACGCCGCCACTTTCAATGCCTTCAGGGCCGAGGGTAATATAGATGGAGAAGGCAATTCTTACTCTGCCGAGCTCCTGCCTAAGAGCCTTGTACAGAAGGGCGTGCGCTTTGAATTCAAAGACCCCGCAGGACCCGTCGCCGTACGCGCCAAGGGGCAGGAAATAGCTCTCCCGGAGGGCGAGTGGAACCGGGTATATCTGCTTGCAGCGTCCTCCGGCGCCGACACCCGGGCCAGGTTCCTTGCCGGCGACAAGGCTATCCTTGCCGACGTTCCCCATTATAGCGGATTCGTGGCCCAGTGGGGGCACAGCGGCCATACCGAGGCCTTCGTCAAAGACGCCGAATATGCTTTTGTGGGCACCCACAGGCATAATGCCCGCACCAACCAGGACCTGCCCTACGAGTTTACCTATCTTTTCAACATTGCGCTGGACCTCCCGGCAGGAGCCCGCAGCATAACGCTCCCCTGCAACAAGAAGGTGATGATATTTGCAGCAACTGCAGTGAAGGATGACATCAACACCCTGACCCCGGTGTCGGACATCATACGCTTCGATTTGCCGGCGTGCCCTTCGCCGGAGCTGGAAGAAGAGCATCCGAACCTGCTGGGCGAGGAACTCCTCTCCGCCTACAGCGGCAGGGCCCGAAGCGCCGAGAGGGCCGAGCTTGCAGTTGACGACAACACCGACACCAAGTGGTGCGACAATTCCGACAAAAAAGAGAAGTTCATCGACTTTGACCTCGGCGGGGTAAAGCCGCTGCACGGTTGGTATGTGTTGCACGCCGCGAGCGAGTCCAAGCACTATATCACCCGCGGCTTCTCACTCAAGGTACGTGATTCCGAGAGCGAAGAATGGCGCTGCGTAGATGAGGTGTCGGACAATACCGCGCCCGAAACCGAGCGCACCCTGCCCACTCCCGTACAGGCCCGCTATGTGCGCCTGAGCATCACTCAAGGCGAGCAGGGCGGCGTAAACACAGCACGCATCTACGAGTTTTCGGTGTACTAATGCAACAAAGCCCGGCCTGTACGGCCGGGCTTTGTGCGGGCGGTGGGACTCGAACCCACACGCACAGGGCACAAGATCCTAAGTCTTGCTTGTCTACCATTTCAACACGCCCGCAAGTGGCGGCAAATATACGAATTATTGATGGTTCACGAAAAATATTTATCTTTACAACACTAAATTACCAAGGATATGAAGCATTTCAGACTATCTTTTTTGGCCGCAGCCATCATTCCGGCAGCTATCCTGTCGTCCTGCGGACCCAAGACCTTAAGCGATAAAGAAATCCTCACCCTCATCTATGAGCAGACAGACGGCGAGAACTGGAGCGAGAGCGCCGGCGGCGGCTGGCTGAGCGAGAATCTTTCCGACTGGGAGAATGTCAAGCTGAACGACGAAGGGCGCGTGGTGGAACTCACCCTCTCCGAGCCCAAGGGCGTAATTCCCGCCGAGATCGGCGGCCTGACCGAGCTCAAGAAGCTCACCATCTATATGAAGAACAAGAAGGACGAGGATCCCGAATCCTGCATCCCCGGCACGATCAGCGAGCTCAAGAATCTGGAAAAACTCCACATCTACTGCTCCGTCCCCTGCACGGCTCCTTCGCTCGCCGATATGCCCAAGCTCACCTACCTGAGCTTGCGCTGCCCCGGCTCTTCGTATCCCGAGCTTGCCAGCCGCGACCTTACCGAGCTCACTTTCAACGACTTCGTGGGAGCAATTCCCGAGTACGTGTACGAAATGCCCGCTCTCAAGAGGCTGGTCATCAACCCCCAGAGGCTCGACGAGGGCATCTCTCCCAAGATTGCCCAGCTCACCGCCCTGGAGCACCTGCAGATCGACTTCTCGCAGTTCATAGGCTCGGTCGATGTGCCCGACGCCCCCCTGCCCGAGGAGCTCTTCTCAATGACCAACCTCCAGTATATGTTCCTGCGCGGCGTATCCACCAGCGGCACCATCCCTCCCGCAGTGGGCGGTATGGTCAAGCTTAAATCGCTGATACTCACCAACCTCGGCCTTACGGGAGAACTGCCCAAGGAACTGGGCGATATGCCTGTCATCGAGAATCTCGAGATTTACAACAACAAAATCAGCGGCCAAATTCCTGCCGGGCTCTTCAACGCCACCACCATCAAGCAGCTCTGGCTCGACCACAACAAGCTCACGGGGTCCATTCCCGCCGAGATCGGCAAACTCGTGAACCTCGAGAGCATCCAGCTTCAGAAGAACAATCTGTCCGGCAGCCTGCCCGCGAGCATTGCCAACTGCACCAAGCTGGGCAACGGCGTATTCGTCGACTTCTCGGGCAACAACTTCTTCGAAGATATTCCCGAGGCTATCCAGGCTATGCCCAAGTTCGAGAAATTTAAATTTTAATCTTTCAGCGGCTCCGTATGGACCGTGACGTGAGTCTGCGGTCCGAAGCGGTCCCTGAGTTTCCGCTCTATGAGGGAGGCCTTGTTATGGGCCTCCCTCAATGGCATATCGCCGTCCATACGCACGTGCACCTCTATGGCTATACGGTTGCCGATGCGGCGCGTGCGCAGGTTGTGAGGGTGCGAAACGGCAGGGTCGCTGCAAATGATATCGAGAATCTCCTTTTCGGTCTGCTCCGGGAGGGATTTTTCGGTAAGTTCGCCCAGGCTGGGCTTCACCAGCTCCCAGGCCACCTTCACGAGCATCGCACCCACCACTATCGACGCGAGCGGATCGAGAACGGTCCAACGCTTGCCGAGCAGGATTGCGCCACCTATACCTATAGCGGCAGCTATGGAACTAAGGGCGTCGGAACGGTGGTGCCAGGCGTTTGCCACCACTGCCGGAGACTCCAGCTTGCGGCCCCTGGCAACGGTATAGCGATACAGTATCTCCTTGACTACTATTGAAATAAGAGCCGCCCAAAGAGCGAGCATTCCCGGCGCGGGGAGTTCCTCACCGTTGAGCCAGGAAGCGAGTTTGACGGCTCCGTTGACTATGATGCCGATGGCTGCCGCAGCCAGGGCGAGGCCGATGAAAAAGGTGGCGAGAGTTTCGAATTTGCCGTGCCCGTAGTCGTGCGAGGCATCCTGAGGACGGGCGCTGATGCCCACAAAAACCAGCACCACAATGTCGGTGATAAAGTCGGAAAGGGAGTGTACCGCATCGGCGAGCATAGCGGCACTGTGAGAGAGTATGCCGGCCGCAAACTTGAAGGCGAGCAGAAGCAGATTCCCCGCCCCGCCTACAAGAGTCACCCTCGCTATTTGCTTTTCGCGCGTCATATACCGAACAAATATACAACAATACTCCGTTAAAAGCTATATGTTGTTCAATTCATAACATCAATAGCCTGTGCCGGGGTATCAGAGACACAGTATAAGCGGCGTTACGACGATATGGTTTGCGAGAGCTTTTCTATGTTGAGACTGCGGGCGGAGGCGTCGACGATGTCTTTGTAGACGCCGCCTTTTTTGTAGAGGCCTTCGGGGTCGCCGCTCTGCTCCACACGGCCCTCTTTGAGGGCGTAGACCATTTCGCTGTCGATTATCTGAGAGATGGAATGGGAGATTATTATCACCGTGCGGTCTTTCTTGATGGCGTCTATGGCCGATTTGATCTGCTCGGTGGCGATGGCGTCAAGCGAGGCTGTAGGCTCGTCAAGGAAAATCACGGGAGGGTTCTTGAGGAACATACGCGCCAGGGCGATACGCTGTTGCTGGCCACCTGAGAGGTTGGTGGCGGCCGTGTCGAATCCGGCCGGAAGGGCGGCTATCTGGTCGTACACGCTCGCCTTCCGGGCCGCTTCCTCCACCTCTTCCAGGCTCGCACCGGGCTTGCCATAGCGGATGTTCTCTGCCACGCTGCCGTCAAAAATGTGATTCTTCTGTAGCACCAGGCCGATGTTCTCGCGCAGGAACCGGGTGTCCCAGTCGCGGAGCTCAACGCCGTCGAGCGTTATGCTGCCGCTGTCGGGCTCGTAGAACTTGTCGAGCAGATTCACGATGGTGGACTTGCCGGCACCGCTCAGCCCCACGAGGGCAGTTATCTTGCCGCTGTCAACCTTAAGACTCACGTTATGCAGGGCCTTGGTGCCGTTGGGATAGGTGAAGTCGACGTTCTTCATCTCAAAGTTGCCGGTTACCTTCTCGGGCCTGTAGCCGCCGCTGGACTCCACCTCAGAGTCGGCATCTACGATGTCGAAGTAGCCCTCGGCATATACCAGTGCGTCATTGAGGTCGTCGAATATCCTCTGAAGCTGTGTGATAGGGGCGGTGACGTTGGAGAAGAGCATAATGTGATACATTATCTTTCCTATCGACATACCAGGATAGCCCGACAGCACAAGGTAAGAGGTGAGTATGATAATCAGCACCGTGCCGGTCTGGCTCACGAAGCTCTTGAGGGCGTCGTAGCCGAAGGAAGCCTTGCGGATGCGCATCTGGTTGCTGTAGAAGCCCGTTTGGAGCTCGGTCTGCTTGTCCATTTCTATCCCCTCTCGGTTGAACGACTTTACAACGTTCATACTCTCAAGGATGTTCATTATGCTGCCGTTGCGCTTCTCGTTGAAGCCGCGCATACTTTTGCGGGAGCTTTTAAGCTTCTTAGCCTGGCGCGACGTAATCCAGAAGTAAATGGGCACGATGGCGAGCGCTGTAAGGCCCACGTAAATGTTGGCGGCAAAAATGAGGACGAGCGCCAGCACAGAACTCAGAGTCATAGGAAGCAGATCGATGAAGAAGCTCTGGATGGTGCGGGAGATACTGTTTGCTCCCTGGTCGATTCGGGCCTGAAGCATACCAGGGGCGTTTTCGCTTCGGGCAAAGAATGCCATACGGTAGGTGAGTATCCTGTCGATCACCCCAAGCGAAAGGCTCTGGGAGATACTATTTCGCAGCCGCTCGCCGAAGTTCTTCTGTGCGAAGGTAATGGCGGCGCGTATTATCTCCTTGCCCAGCAGCACAATGCTCACAATGGTGAGTATCCGCACCGCCTTTCCCCAGGAGAAGTCTTCCGACCCCACCAGAGCGTTGATAGCATCCACAGCTTTGTCGAGCACTACCGCATTCACCTGTGCCAGCACCGAACCCACGAGCGTGAGCAGCAGCGTGAGTATCACCAGCAGCCGGTACGGCCTCACATAAGGAAGGATTTTCTTAAATAGCTGTGCCAAATTCATAGGTGCTAAGGTAGTGATTTTTTGGGAAATACGGGGAAGTTTCGGGCCAAAACCCACCGTCCTGATTCCCTTGGGGACGGCCGGACAAGCTTGAACAAAAGCCGAAATAAGTGTTAAATAATCACGAAAAAGTGTTACTTTCGCGCTTATGGAAAACCGTCGATCATTCCTTAAGAAAGCGGCCCTGGCCGCCGCTGCCGCCGCTGTCGCGCCCGCATTGGAGGGCTGTACCCCCCAGGAAGACACTCCCGGCAGGCTGCTCGTTCCAAAAGCGGACGCCCTTCCCATAACGGGCACCTTCCTGGACGAGATCTCGCACGACATCCCGCACCAGAACTGGGGCGAGAAGGAGTGGGACCGCGACTTTAAATATATGAAAGACATAGGGATAGATACGGTCATCGACATCCGCTGCGGCTACCGCAAATTCATCACCTATCCCTCCCCCTACCTGCTTCGCAAAGGATGCTACCAGCCCTCGGTTGACCTGATAGATATGTTCTGCCGCCTTGCGCAGAAATACGGAATGAAGTTTATGCTGGGGCTCTACGACAGCGGCCGCTACTGGGACACCGGCGATATGAGCTACGAGGTGGAGTCCAACAAATACGTGATAGAAGAGGTGTGGGAGCGCTACGGCAGCAAGTATTCCAGCTTTGGCGGTTGGTACATTTCAGGCGAGATTTCACGCGCCACCAAAGGGGCGATAGATGCTTTCCGCACAATGGGACGCCAGTGCAAAGAAGTATCCGGCGGCCTTCCCACGTTCATTTCTCCCTGGATTGACGGCAAGAAGGCCGTGGATGCGGCAGGTGGGAGCCTTACCAAAGAGCAGGCCGTTTCCGTTGCCGAACACGAGAGGGAATGGAACGAAATCTTTGACGGTATCCACGAATTCGTGGACGCGTGCGCCTTCCAGGACGGGCACATCGACTACGACGAGCTGGACACCTTCTTCAGCGTAAATAAAAAGCTGGCAGACCGTTACGGGATGCAGTGCTGGACCAACGCAGAGACCTTCGACCGCGATATGCCCATCAAGTTCTTCCCTATCAAGTTCGACAAACTACGCCTCAAACTGGAGGCGGCAAAGCGCTGCGGTTACGACAAGGCCATCACCTTCGAGTTCAGCCACTTTATGAGTCCCCAGTCGGCATACCTCCAGGCCGGGCACCTCTATGACCGGTATAAAGAATATTTCAAGCTGCGCTAATGGCTGGAGAAGGTTTACTTGTCGAGCGGGACGTGGTGTATTCCACCGTAAGGGGCTACTGGTGCTCCGCGCCTGTAGGGGTAAAAGGCACCACGGCAAAGCTCATCCTGCAGTTGCTCAAAAAGCGTCCCCTGGAGCTGAAGATGGATATCTATAAGCCCGAGGGAGATGCCTCCGGGCCGCGTCCGCTGCTGCTGATGATGCACGGAGGGTCGTTTTTCGTGGGTCATAAAGAAGAAAAGGGGCAGGCCGGATGGTGCGAGTATTTTGCCTCCCTAGGATACGTGGCCGCATCCATCGACTACCGCCTCGGATACCTTGCTACCCGAAAAGACGTCGCCGCCGCCGAAGAAAGGGCGCTGGAAGATGCCGACGCTGCGCTTCAGTACCTGCTGGGCAGAGAAGACCTGCACATCGACCCGGACCACATATTTGCCGCCGGCACCAGCGCCGGGGCCATTCTGGCGCTGCGCCTGGCATTCCGTCCGGCAGAGGGCCATCCGCGGATAAGGGCTGTTGCCAACTGCTGGGGATCGGTGCACGATTTGAGCGTACTGGAACTCTCGCGCACCGCCATACTCTCCTTCCAATCGCCCTCCGACCCCATTATGCCCTATGAATGCGGCTATCCTTTCCGCACATCAGGGCACGGCTTCTGGCCGCCGACGCAGTGGTTTTCGAAGATTATGTACGGCACCAAGGCCGTCCACGACCGCGCGGTAGCACTGGGCCTGCGGGCCGAGCATCATCCTTGCCCGGAGAGGGGGCACAGGCTTCACATCGACCGCGAAGGCAACTTTACGCCCCGGTTTTATGAAATCAGGAACAGTATGGCAGCCTTCTTCGGAAAGGAGTCCGGACAGGCTAATTGATCATTATCTCGCCTATACGGGCACGGACTTTATCGGGTCCCGAGTTGAAGCTGAGGCGCAGATAGCGGCCTTTTTCGCTCACCGGGCCGCCCACAGTGCATATCTGGAAGTGCTTGCGTCCTGCGGCGAGCCTTGCCTGCGGCACTTTCAGAGGGGTATAAACCTTACCGTCTTCCGATATGCTGAACTCGGTATCCTGGGGAACGAACATACGGCGCGTCCCGTAATCTACGAACTCGGCGCCCACGTAATGGATGTCCTTTACGCTCCCGAGGTCGATATCCACCACCATTTCTTTATTCCGGGCCTCTTTCCAAGCCCTGGCGTCATTAATATTCCACCCTCCCCTGAAGCCGTCCACAAGAATGGATGCATCTTCGGCGGCTCCGCCGGCTATGCTCCAGCTGGCCTTGATTGAATCGGAAATGCGGGGCAGGGGTATGCCGGCCTCAGGCCTGTCGCCGGCCTCGGTGGCAAGGTCGAAGGGATGGTAACCCTGCTCCTTGATCCACTCCGCGAGCCTGGCGGCCTTGGCGCGGAAGGCGGCGTAATCTTTACTTCCCGCCGGGCTCCAGCCGGTCTCGGCCACGGCAAATGCGCGCGGATAGAGCATATACTCGTAATGGCCGTCTTCGATGATGCACTCGCTCCACAGATTGGCCTGAACGCCAAGCAGATGGGAGCAGTCCACGCCCGGACCTGCCGAGGAGCGGATCTCCTCCTCGGGGTCGTAGCCGTAAACGGTCTTAAGAGGCAGATAGGCATTGAAGGCTATGGGCTCCTTGTAAGGCGCATCCTGGCCGTAGTCGAAGTAGTAGTAGGTATTGGGGGTCATTATCACGTCGTGATGCTGACGGAGCGACTCTATTCCGCCCTTGGTGCCGCGCCACGACATAACGGTAGCCCCTTCGGAGAGGCCTCCCTCGAGTATCTCGTCCCATCCGATAAGCCTCTTGCCGTGCTTGTTGATGAAGGCCTCGATACGGCGTATGATGTAGCTCTGGAGCTGGAATTCATCGCCCAGCCCTTCGGCCGCCATACGCTCCCGGCAGCGCGGGCACAGCAGCCAGTTGGCCTTGGAGGCCTCGTCGCCGCCTATGTGGATATATGTTCCGGGGAAGAGATCCATAACCTCTTCAAGAACCTTCTCAAAGAAATCGAAAACCCCCTCGTTGCCGGCGCAGACCACATTGTCAACCTTGTGCCCGCCCTGGCAGTAGAACTCGGGATGCACGTGCAGCAAGACGGCATTGTGGCCGGGCAGCTCGATTTCGGGCACTATAACTATGTGTCTTGCAGCGGCATAGTCAATTATTTCCTGAATGTCCTTTTTGGAATAGTATCCACCGTAGACGGTGCCGTCGTCATACACGGTACCGCTCACGTAGCCTGCCGGCTCCCGGGTGAAACCGCGGGGAAGGCCGCTTAAGATGGTGTTGAAGAACTTGCTGCTCCCGAAGGCTCCGCCCTTAACCATCTCGGGCGCGCAGTCGAGCTGGATACGCCATCCTTCGTTGTCGGTAAGGTGCATATGCAGACGGTTCATCTTGAGCAGGGCCATCAGGTCCAACTGCTTGAGGATGAAGTCTTTGCTATGGAAGTGGCGCACCACGTCGAACATCAGGCCCCTGTAGGGGAAGCGGGGCGAATCGTCGATGCGGCAGGCGGCCAGGGCTCCGTCCGGGCTGGCGTTGCGCATCTGCATCAGCGACTGCAGGGCATAGAACGCGCCCTCAAAACCTGCCGCCTTGACGGTAATTCCCTTGGGAGTGATGCTAAGCTGGTAGGCTCCCTGGCTCTTGCCTTTGAGCTGCTTGTCATCGATGGTAAAAAGTACGTCGGCCTTCTTGCCAGGGGCCTTTACGAGGCCAAGGGGGCAGGCGGCAAGGTACTCCTCGAACGCCGCGGCACCCTCCGGAGTTTTGGTTTTGATGTAGAATGTGCTTCCGGGCTGGAGCGTGAAGCAGCCTTTGGAGAGAGAATATGATTCTACCTTGGGAATGATACAGTCGGGAGCGCTCTGGGCGGGAACTTGGTTATGCACAAGAAGCATTGTGGTTAAGACAAGGAAAAGTCGTTTCATAATGCTAAAGATAGCAATTTTTTCTTATCTTGGTGAAAATTTTAAACCACCACTACAATGGAAGAAGAGAAAATCAAAGATCCCCGCGATCTGAACGAAGACGGAAAGGTAACGTTCGACGAAAAAATCAAGTACGCAGCAGCCAAGGCAGGTGAAAAAATCGAAGAGGCGGCTGCCGAAGTAAAAGAAGGCGCCAAAAAGCTTTACGACAAAGCCGCTCCCAAAGCCAAGGAAGTGTTCGCCGAGGTTAAAGAGAAGGCCGAAGACCTCTCCGACAAAGCCAAATGCAAGATAAACAGCCTCAAAGAAAAGAAAGACAAAGAAGAAGACAAGCCCGCCGAGGCCTAAGTCCTGCTCCCCGGCTAAAACTGAGTGTTACCGGTCTGCTTTTT
>JAGCCX010000006.1 GCA_017651465.1 Bacteroidales bacterium | reverse complement strand
TGGGAGGTGGTGACCGAGACCAACGTGGGCGCCGACTTCGCCATGTTCGGCAGCCGCCTGAGCGGTGAAGTCGATCTCTATCACCGGGTTACCGACAAGGTGGTGTTCTACGCCCCCATCGCTTCCGGCGGCGGTGTGGCCACCCTGCTTGCCAACAACGGCAAGGTGCTCAACGCCGGTGTGGAGCTTTCGCTCAAGTGGGCCGACAGCATAGCCGAAGAGTTCAATTACTACGCCGGCCTCAACGCCACCTTCAACTACAACAGCGTGCTTGCTCTCGAGGGACGCGACAACATCCCCGGTGCGATGGTGAACGGCGTTTACTCCACACTTACTCAGGTGGGCTACCCCATCGGGGCGTTCTGGGGCTACCAGGTAGAGGGCATCTTCCCCAACAAGAAGGAGGCCCTGCTTGGCGACGTTACCCAGACCACGGCCGACGAGGGCTACTTCAAGTACAAGGACGTCAATCCCGACGGCATCATCAAGGAAGACGACCGCACCTATCTGGGCTCTCCTCTTCCCTGGCTCCTGCTCGGCGTGAACCTTGGCTTCGACTGGAAGAACTGGGACTTCTCAATGGTGTTGAACGCCAACATCGGAAACAAGATCTTCAATGCCAAGCGCATCAACAAGCAGGTGTTCCCCGACGGCAACTACGACCTCGCTTTCTACCGTAACGCCTGGCGAAAAGACGCCAAGAGCGAGACTTATCCCAGCCCCAGGGCCCTCAACGAGTCGCTTATGGCCCAGAGCAACAGCTTCTTCGTGGAGGACGGATCGGCATTCAGCATCCAGAACGTACAGCTGGGCTACACCTTCCGCAATGTGTTCGGGTCGGGACGCATAAGGGCGTACCTCTCCGCGCAGCGGCCGCTCAACCTGTTCGGCTATAACGGATTCACCACCCAGATAGGCGGCTCGCCTACCGAAACCGGAATCGACGGTTCGGCGGTTTATCCTATGCAGGCCATCTATACCGCAGGCGTCAACATCAACTTCTAAGGAGCTACGGATATGAAAAAGATATTAATACTCACCGCTGTTCTGGCGCTGCTCTGCAGCTGCTCCGATTTTCTGAACATACGCACCGAGGCCACAATGCCCACCTACGGTTTTGACTACACCAAGACCGAGAACATCATTATGCCGCTGAGCGCCGCATACGCCAGTATGCGCCTGGGCGAGGGAGAAGCGTTCCACTATATTTCCGTTATGGAGATAGTCTCCGACGATGCCGACAAGGGCTCTTCGGCCGACGACGGCGCCCCCGCCAAGCAGGTGGACGAGTTCTCCCTCGACCCCGCGAACGACTGCGTGAACACCGTCTGGACCTACTTCTACAATATGTCGTCGGCAGCCAACTACGCCATCGAGTCGATGGACAAGTTCAAGGAATCCATCACCGCGGAGGACGCTCTGAAGCAGGTGGACGAGTGCCGCGGCGAGGCCCGCATCATAAGGGCCTGGGCCTACTTCAACCTGCTGCGCATATTCGGCAGCGTGCCCATCATCAATAAAAGTATGACCTCCGAAGAACTGGCGGCCGCCAAGCCTTCGAGCGAGGATCAGATCTTCACCTTCATCTACAACGACCTCGACGCCGCCATCGGCTCGGTAGAATCGTCCTGGGATGAGTATCCCGGCCGGTACACCAGCTGGACGGCCCGCGCCCTCAAGTCGAGGGTCGCCCTGTACCGCAAAGACTGGAAAGAGGCCGCCGCTCAGGCCGATGCCATAATAGCCTCAGGCGAATTCAGCCTGCAGCCCAAATTCCGCGACGCCTTCCTGATGAAGGGCGAGAACTCTCCGGAGATCCTTATGTCCATCCAGAGTTCAACCCTCGGGCAGGAAGCCGGCGACGCGCCGATGTGTTTCTACGCCTTCATCCAAGGCCCCCGCAACAACCCGGAGCCCTTCCAGGGATGGGGATTCAACGTGCCCAGCCAGAAACTGGTGGATTTCTTTGACGCCCGCGGCGATGCCGACCGCAAGGCCGCCACGATCCTGGTCCGCGGCACCACCACGCCCGAGGGCGACGAGCTTACCGACAAATGCACCAATCCGTACTACAACGGCAAGGTGTACACTCCTTCGCGCTACAACAAATGGTCGTTCAACGCCTATGGGCGGGACTACGATATGAGGCTCATCCGTTACTCGGAAATTCTGCTTAACTTTGCAGAGGCCATGGCCAACGGAGCAAGCTTCGCCCCCGCCTCGGGTATGAGCGCCCAGAGCGCCCTGGACGCCGTGAGATCAAGGGCCGGACTGGCGAGCGTAAGCGCCACCCTGGATAATATCTACGAGGAGCGCCACGCCGAACTGGCAATGGAAGAGCAGCGTTTCTTCGACCTGGTGCGCTGGGGCAAGGCAGCCGAGGTGCTCGGCCCCCTGGGCTTCAAGGCCGGAAAGCACGAGCACTTCCCCATCCCGACCTCGCAGAGGCAGCTTAACCCCAACCTGCCCGAGAGCCCGGGATACACATACTAATGCAAGATTTTGCAACATATTGTATTTACTGTTTATAACCAATCAATTCAAAAGAATGAAAAAATTTTTCTTTTTCGCAGCATCCGCTTTGATGCTTGCAGCATTTGCTTCCTGCACCCCTGACGGTCCCGGTAAAGACCAGCCCAAGACCCCCGAGGTCAAGACCGCTGCCGAGAACCTGGTAGTTCACCTGCCTCTCGAATCGGCCGCCGATGCAGTTAGCGTGGGCGCCGGCATCAGCGCCGATGCCACCAAGGGAGCCGGCTCTTTCGCCGCCGGTTTCATCGGCAAGGGCTACACCAACAGCGCTGCCGACAACAACAGCGAGGCCTTCTTCAAACTCAAACTCGCCGCCGGCAACGCCTTCACCAAACTCGAGAGTATGACCTTCTCCTGCTGGGTAAAACTCCCCGCCGGCAAAGAAGCCAAGGGTGCCCTGATTTCCTTCAACGGCACCGGCGTCGAGGACATCTGGCCTTCCTTCGTATATCTGTTCGATAACTTCAGCGAAGAAGGCGGCCAGCAGTTCAACGGCCGTATCGACTTCCTTTCCGTCGAAGGCAAGCCCGCTATGTGGCCCAACGCCCAGTCTCCCGAATATGCCAAGAAAGACGTCTGGTTCCACGTTGCTCGTACCTATGACGCCTCCACCGGCGCCTGGGCCAACTTCGCCAACGGTGTAAAGGTCAACGACGGAGCATTCACTCCTAACGACAAGGTGGTGGGCGGTATCAAGGCCGCTTTCGCATCCGACTGCAACGCCCTTTACGTCGGCGCCTGGGCATCCAGGGTCGAGGGCAAGTCAAGCGATGCCTGGCAGAACTACTTCTGCGGCTCCATCGACGAGATCCGTTTCTACAACAAGGCTCTCTCCGAGACCGAGATCAACGCCCTCTACAAAGAGGAACTGGCTATCTCTCTTGAGTAATTTGAGCTGTAAACCAACAAAGGCAAGGAGCATTGTACTCCTTGCCTTTTTACTTTCCTTCCTTTCCGGCTGCTCCCCCTCGACGCCGGAAGGACCCGCCGTACCCAAGGCCGTAATAGTCAACGCCTCGGTATGCGGGGTTATGGTGCCCGTATCGGGTTCGCTGGCAGAAGTCCCAGTGGACGGGGTGGAGATTGCTTTCGAGTTTACCCGCGAGGTAAGCCTGCCCGACAACGTAGCGGCCGAAGTGAGCTTTTCCGGAGGAGCCCTGAGCGCCTCGTGGGGGAAAGACAAAAGCATTCTGGTGCTGCGTCCCGTAGATAAGCTGAACCACTTTACCAGATACAGCGTCGCCATAGGCGCCGGCGAGCACTTCGGCGTGAACGTGCTGGAGTCGTTCCGGGTGGAATTCACCACGGCCTACGACCCCGCCGACAAGTTCGAGCGCATTCCGGACGAGGACCTGCTGACCCTTGTCCAGCGGCAGACTTTCAAGTATTTCTGGGACTACGCGCACCCCGGCTGCGGGCTTGCCCGGGAGCGGCTCGGGTCGGACAACACCGTAGCCATAGGAGGTTCGGGATTTGGCATTATGGGCATTCCCGTGGCCGTAGAGAGGGGTTTTATCAGCCGTGAGCAGGCGGTGGAGCGACTGCGCAAGATCCTGGACTTCCTGGGCGGCAAGGCCCAGCGCTTCCACGGAGCCTATCCCCACTGGATTGACGGAGGCAGCGGCGCGGTGATTCCTTTCAGTGCCAAAGACAACGGCGGCGACCTGGTGGAAACGGCCTTTCTCATCCAGGGCCTGCTGGCGGTGGCGGGCTACTTCGACCGCCCCGAAGAGGCCGATATCCGAAGCTCCGTCGATGCTATCTGGAGAGGTGTAGAATGGGACTGGTACACCCGCGGGAGCAAGGCGCTCTACTGGCACTGGTCCCCCTCGCAGGAATGGGCTATGAATATGAGCATCAGCGGTTGGAACGAAGGGCTTATAGTATATGTGCTGGCAGCCTCATCGCCCACTCATCCCATCACCCGTGACGTTTATGAGCAAGGATGGGCACGCGGGGGCGGCATTCGCAACGGACGCAAGTTCTACGGCGTAACCCTGCCGCTTGGCAGCGACTACGGCGGGCCTATGTTCTTCGCCCATTATTCATTTATGGGTCTCGATCCAAGGGGCCTGGAGGACGCTTACGCACAGTACTGGGAGCAGAACACGGCGCACGCACGCATCAATTATGAGTACTGCCGCGCCAATCCCAAAGGGCACGCCGGCTACTCGGAGAGCTGCTGGGGGCTTACCGCCAGCGATATTCCGGGGGGATATTCGGCATCGTCGCCCACCAACGACAAGGGTGTTATAGCTCCTACCGCCGCCTTGGCCTCATACCCGTATGTGCCGGAAGAGAGCCTTGCGGCAATGCGCACTTTCTACTATATATACGGCGACCGTATGTGGGGCGATTACGGCTTCTTTGACGCTATGTGCCTCGACAAGGCCTGGTTCGCATCGTCTTACATCGCCATCGACCAGGGGCCGATAGTGGTGATGATCGAAAACGGCCGCACCGGCCTTCTGTGGGACTGCTTTATGAAGCATCCCGACGTGCTTAAGGGGCTGCAGGCCCTCGGTTTCAAGCGCTAACGCAGGACGGTGTATTCCGCAATATCGCGAAGGGCTGCGGCGTCCTCTTCGGGCAGGCCGCAGGAGGGAACTTCGCCCTCGAAGGGCTTTCCGCTCAAGGTAAGATAAGTCACGCAGGCCTTAAGGTATGATCCTGCCAGGGCCTGGTGCTTGGAGTCTTTGTCGAGAATCTCTATGCCGGGGCATTCGCGGCGGGCCATACGGAACGCATCGCCCACCAGCGTACGCGAGGTCTTGGCGCTGCGGGAGAGCTTTAAGGTGCCCTTTTCAAGCAGCTTGAAGAACTTGTCTTCAGTGGCAAAGCCGCCGTTGTCGGCGCCAGGGTAAGACCAGGTGTTCTCGATGAATATCTTGCAGTCGGGGCTGCAGAGACGGATCTTGTCGCAGAGCTCTCCGAACGCCACCTTTACATCGGCATTGGCCTTGCGGTCGGCCGCCCAGCGTGCGGGTTCCTGGCTCTGGCCCTGAAGGATGGCATAGTCGTAAGAGCCGTTTTTAATGCTCGAGCTGGTCATTCTCAGGCCGCAGTGCTGGCGGAAAGTCTGGCCGCCCTTGAGCGATGCGGTGATATTGAGCTTGAGGCCCTGGGAGAACGCAATTTCCTGCAGGATAATGGGTTCGCCAAAATAGTAGGTGAACGAATTGCCTATCAGCAGAAGGTTCTTCTCCTCGGCTGGCAGGGCGCCTCCAAGGCTGATGAGGCGGGCGCCCACATAGCCGCGGCACTTTAATGCAACGCTGTTTTCGGGCTCGACTCGCTGCAGCCTCTCGCCACCGGTGGTCAGCGGGCTGTTTACCCGGCAGCGCACAAAGAGGGTATCGGAGACCGCTTTCTGGAGCTTGAAGATGTGCAGGAAGGTGGACGGATGGCGCACTTTGGAGTCAACCGTCTCGAAGGTACAGCCGGCCTCGGAGCGCCAGACATCGTCTTCGTTAATCTCTACGATATAGTCCTGGGGGGCCTTGGTGCCTTTGTTCTCGAGGCACACGCTGAACTGGACATAGCTGCCGGCGGGAAGTTCTTCCTTCAGCGGGAGGCTGAAGGTCATAGTCGACCAGCCCGTAAGGCCGGTGAAAGTCACTTCGTGCTCTTTGTCGATCCACCACAGGCCGCTTCCGTCGGAAGGGACACGGTATTCGATCGGCAGCGGCGGACGGCTGTTCTGGCCGCCGGCGTTCACGAAGAGCGCCGCCGCCAGGCCAAGGGCAAATAGTAGTTTCTTAATCATATGGCTTTCTGAGTTTTAGCAGTATGTTTGAGGGGATCAGGGCACGGGGTCATAGCCCGAGCCGCCCCAGGGATGGCAGCGGAGTATGCGCTTGAGCGCGAGCCAGCCTCCCTTGAAGGGGCCGTACTTGCGGAAGGCCTCCAGGGCGTACTGCGAGCAAGTGGGGGTGAAGCGGCAGCTGGGAGGCGTGAAGGGAGAGATGCAGAACCGGTAGAAGTGGATCAGCAGAATGAACGGCGCCGAGAGAACGCGCTTTATGATTTCGCCCGCTTTCATCGCTCCGCGGCAATGCTGTTCAGGAGAGACTTGAGCTCCTCGCAGATGTCGGCGTAAGGGACTATCTCCGGAGAGTTGTAAACGAAAAGTATGTCGTGGCCTCCGCCCCCTGCAAGCTCTTTGTGCAGACGGTAGGCCTCTCGCATACGTCTTTTGAGAAGATTGCGCTTGACGGCGCGTTTGAAGTGGCGCTTGGGCACCGACACCATTATACGGTTGATCTCCAAGCCGTTAGATGACAGGCAGCAACATCTCAGATGGAGGGTAGATCTCCACCGGCCTTTGTTCATCAGAGTGGCTATCGTGGTCTTGCCGCGCAGCCGCTCAAGCCTGGTCAATGTTGCGGACAGTTATTATTTGCTCTTTAAAAATACGTCGAGTGCTTTGGCTGCGGACTGGATCTCCTCGGAAGGACCCTGAACCGCTATGCTGATACCCTCGTTCTTAAGGGCTTCCGCAATCCCGCGACCATAGGAGATGAAGGCCGTGTTGCCTTGCTCGAAGTTGGGGAAACTTGCGTGGAGCGACTTAAGGTCGTAAGGGTTGTACATCACTATGGCACCGTAGTCGGACAGGTTGAGGGCCGAAATGTCCTGGAGGACCGATTTGACCATCACCGACACGGTAAAGTCGAGCCCGGCCTTCTCGAAAAGGGCGGAAACGGGCCCCGTATTGGCCTCGGCTGAGGTGGTGATAAGGAATTTCTCGCCGCGATGCTTGGGGCCGATCTGGGCCACTATGCTCTGGGGCGTGCCGTCGCCGAAGAATATCTTGCGCTTGCGGTACACGACGTGCTTCTGAAGGTACAGGGCAACCAACTCGGTGGTGCAAAAGTACTTCATTGTTTCGGGAACCTTGAAGCGGTTCTCCTCGCAAAGCTTGAAGTACGCATCGATGGCGTGGCGCGAGGAAAAAACTATGGCCGTATAGTCCGGCAGATTGAGCCTCTGGCTGCGGAATTCTTTGGCTGTAAGGGGCTCTATCAGGAAAAAGGGATGAAACTCTAGGGTAACACCGTATTTCTCCTCTAACGCCTTGTAAGCGTTGAGGTTAGAGGGTGCTTTCTGGGATACCAGTATCTTCATAGTGTACACGCTAATATCAGTATGCCTACCGGCAAAATTTCAAGGGCGCAAAGATACAAAATTGTTGCCAAAGTACCGCAACGTGAGCGCAAAATTTGTCCTTGCCTTATGAGGAACAGCAAGAAGAAAACGGCGCATTCGGCATACAAAACAGCCCTTGCAAGC
>JAGCCX010000062.1 GCA_017651465.1 Bacteroidales bacterium | reverse complement strand
TTTACCGCCCGCTTGTCCTTCTGGACAAATATTACGTCGCTCTCCTGGGGCAGGGCGTCATCGGCAACCACTCCCCTCTCCATAATGGCGTCCATCGACGCGGCAGCAAGCGAATCCAGAGGCCCCAGATCGATCTCCGACAGTCTCCTGAGGCTGGAGGAGGTGACATCGGGAAGATAATTGAAATAAGGGACGAAGACATCGGCGGCCTTGTCCATCTCGGCCTGGATCTGCTCCGTAGTTTTGAGTACGGGGAAATCGAAGGGGGCGAAGAGGGTCTCGTAGTCCCAGGTACTTCCCTTCTTGTATTCGTAGTCGAGCCGGGCCAGTCGCGGAGCGACAGCCGTCAGCAGCAGGACCACAATAAGAGGCGGTAATATTTTACTTAAACGGACTGTCGGCTTCACGTGCTATGTATTTATAGGTCAATTTGTCGGTAAGGCGGGGGAAGAGGCGGTGGGCCCAAACGGTAGCCTTGCCAAGCGGAGTAAGGATAACTTCCGACTTGCGTTCGGCGAGGCCTTTGGCAAGGTACCAGGCGCACTTTTCTGCGCTCATAAGCTTGTCTTCGTCGAGAGGCGTCTCACCCTGCGCGCTGCCGTCGGCTGTAAGGGCGGCGTTGCGGACGTTGGAAGATGTGTAACCGGGAGCGAACACAAGCACGCCGAGCCCGTCTTTGAGGTACTCGATGCGAATTGTGTCCAGAAAACCGCGTATGGCGTATTTGGAGGCGCTGTACCCGGTACGGGCGGGAAGGGCCGAATAAGCGGCGATGCTCACCACGCCGACCACCTGGCCTTTACTTTCAAGCAGATAGGGCAAGGCGTATTTGGTGCAGTTGACGGTACCCCAGAAATTGACGTCCATAAGGCGCCGGATAACGACGAGGTCAAGGTCTTTGAACATAGCGCGCATCGAGAGGCCAGCATTGTTGACCAGAATGTCGATGCCGCCGAACCACTGAACCGCAGCCTCCACCAGCGCCTTACAGTCTTCCTCCGAAGACACGTCGCAGCGCACGGGCAGCACGTGATCGGACGCTCCGACCGAAGGAGCGAGGGAGCACAGCTTATCGTAGGAACGGGCGGCCATCACCACGTACGCGCCCAGGCTTCCGAAAAGCCGGGCGGCGGCAAGGCCGATGCCTGAACTGGCACCGGTGACTATCACCACCTTGTCCTTAAAGTACTCGTTTATCTGCATTAATCAATCTTCATTGAGGCTATGTCGTCGCCGTCGTACAAGCCGGCGTCAAGCTTGGCCTTTATCTCCTTGAAGGCATTGAGCGTATATTCCACGTCTTCCATAGTGTGTGCCGCGGTGGACACTATACGGAATATGATCATCCCCTTGGGAATCACCGGGTAAATGACCATCGAGCAGAATATCTTGTAGTTCTCTCTCAGGTCCTTGGCAATCTTGGTAGCCTGGGCTATTCCGCCGCCGTCGATATGGATGGGGGTAACGCAGGCCTCGGCCTCGCCGATATCGAAGCCCTGCTCGCGGAATCCCTTCTGAAGAGCGTGCGTGATCTCCATACACTTGCGGCGCCTTTCGTCTCCCTCGGGAGACATAATGATCTCGAGGCGCTTGATGTTGCTGATGACAAAGGCCATAGGCTGGCTCTTGGCGTACATTTGCGAACGCATATTCAGCCTGAGATAGTTGATTATTTTGCGTGGACCGGCCACGAAGCCGCCTATGGACGCCATACTCTTTGCGAAAGCGCCGATGTAGATATCCACCCCGTCCATTACTCCGAAGTGCTCGGAAGTGCCCCTTCCGTGCTCGCCCAGAAGACCGAATCCGTGGGCGTCGTCGATAAGGATACGGAAAGGATATTTGGCCTTGAGAGCCACAATCTCGTCAAGCTTGCCCAAGGCGCCGGTCATACCGTAAACGCCTTCGGTGATGAGCAGCACTCCGCCGCCGCTCTCGTCAGCTTCTTTGCACGCACGGGCGAGTACCCGTTCGCAGTCGGCCATATTGTTGTGGCGGTATTTATACTTGCTGCCGGTATGCAGGCGGATGCCGTCGAGCAGGCAGGCGTGAGCCTCATTGTCGTACACTATCACATCGTGCCTTGCGGTAAGGCAGTCGATGGTGGAAACAATGCCCTGGTAGCCGAAATTGAAGAGGAAGGCATCCTCCTTGCACTCGAAGTCGGCAAACATCTTCTCCAGCTTCTCGTGATACTTGGTGTGACCGGAAAGCATACGGCTGCCCATAGGGGCGCTGAGGCCCCAGTCAGCCACGGCCTGGGTTTCCACCTTACGGATCTCGGGATGATTGGCAAGGCCCAGATAATTGTTCAAGCTCCAGTTAAGTACCGGAACACCGTTGAAAAACATATGCGGGCCCAGTTCGCCCTCGAGACGGGGGTACATATAGTAACCGAAACCCTGTTCGAAATACTGGCCTATGGGGCCGCCGCTGTCACGCTCGATTCTCTCAAAAATATCTAACATAGCTTAAAGATTTCTCGGCTTCGCTCGAAATGACAAGTTAGGCATCAATATTGGCGTAATGTGCATTCTCCTCGATGAACTGGCGGCGTGGCGGAACATCGTCGCCCATCAGCATACTGAAGGTACGCTCGGCCTGTGCGGCATTCTCGATAGTAATCTGCCTGAGGCGCCTCTTGGCGGGGTTCATCGTGGTTTCCCACAGCTGCTCCTCGCTCATCTCGCCAAGACCTTTGTAGCGCTGGATGTTGTAACCCTTGTCGGTACCCTTGCCCAGCTTGAGAGCGGCCTCTTCCCTCTGGTCTTCTGTCCAGCAGTATATTTCTTCCTTGCCTTTCCACACCTTGTAGAGGGGAGGAGTGGCCAGGTACACATAACCGTTCTTGATAAGGTCGTACATATAGCGGAAGAAGAAGGTCAGGATGAGGCAGGCTATGTGGGAGCCGTCCACATCGGCATCGGTCATTATAACCACCTTGTGGTAGCGGAGCTTGCTCAGGTCCATGTGCTTCTCGCCGCTCTCGTCTTCCACCGCTACGGTAACTCCCAGGGCGGTGTAGATGTTGCGGATTTCTTCCGAGTCGAAAGCGCGGTCGCCGGAGGCCTTTTCAACGTTGAGTATCTTACCCCTCAGAGGAAGGATGGCCTGGGTACGGCGGTCACGGCCCTGCTTGGCGGTACCGCCTGCAGAGTCACCCTCCACCAGGAAGAGCTCGCACTTCTCGGGATCCTTGTCGGAGCAGTCGGCCAGTTTGCCGGGCATTCCGCCGCCGCCCAGAGGGCTCTTGCGCTGGACCATCTCGCGGGCCTTGCGGGCGGCCGCACGCGCAGTGGCGGCAAGCACTATCTTGTCTATGATGGTCTTTGCGAACTTAGGGTTCTCCTCAAGGTAAAGGTCCAGAGCTGCAGCCGTGGCCTGCGACACAGCCGAAGTGGCCTCGGGATTGCCGAGCTTGGTCTTGGTCTGGCCCTCGAACTGAGGCTCAGCTATCTTGACGGAAATGACGGCGGTAAGGCCCTCGCGGAAGTCTTCCGGAGCCAGGTCGCCCTTGAACTTCTCGAGAAGCTTGTTCTTCTCGGCATACTGCTTGAGCGAACGGCTGAGGCCCATCTTGAAGCCCTGGAGATGCGTACCGCCCTCGATAGTATGGATGTTATTGACGTAGGAGTATATCTTCTCGGAATAGCCGTTGTTGTACTGGAGGGCTATGTCGATGGGGATAATCTTGTCGGAGGCAATGCAGACCGGCTTGGGAATGATGGTCTGCGCCCCTGCGTCGAGATACTCGATAAACTCGCTCAGGCCCTGCTCGGAGTAGAATTCGTCGCGGCGGAAAATCTTCCGGCCCGTAGCCTTGCTCTCTCCGCTCTCGTCCACCACGAACTCATCCACCAGCTCACGCTCGTCGGTAAGCGAGATATGTATGCCCTTGTTGAGGAACGCCAGCTCGCGCAGACGTGCGGCAAGAGTATCGTACTTATAGTGGGTGGTCTGGACAAAGATCTCCGGGTCGGGATGGAAAGTGATGATGGTTCCGGTGTCGGACGCCTCGCCCTTGACCTCCACGGGAGTAATGGGCTTACCCTTGGAGTAGCGCTGCTCGAACACCTTGCCCTCGCGGTGGACTTCGGCCACCAGGAGGTCTGAAAGGGCGTTGACGCAAGATACGCCCACACCGTGCAGACCGCCGGACACCTTGTAGCTTGACTTGCTGAACTTACCGCCTGCGTGAAGCACCGTAAGCACCACCTCGAGGGCGGAACGGTGCTCCTTCTCGTGCATACCGGTAGGAATACCGCGGCCGTTGTCCTGAACCCTTATGGAATCTCCTTCCAGAATACGTACGTCGATGGTATCGCAAAAGCCTCCCATAGCCTCGTCGATACTGTTGTCCACCACCTCGTAAACAAGATGATGGAGGCCGCGCTCGGCTATGTCGCCTATGTACATCGAGGGGCGCTTGCGCACTGCCTCAAGGCCTTCGAGAACCTGGATACTATTAGCGGAATACTGTTCTTCCGCCTGCTTCATCTCTTCCTGATCAATCATAACTTATATAACTCACAAATTAATTCAAACATTTACAAAGTCAAGCTTGCTCCCACGATGATGGACGGGCCGCACTCGCTGATGAGCGGGCTGATACGGACGTCGTGGTTCAGCAGGTTGTCGCCCTCGAGCCAGAGGCTGACTTTACGGTTCAGTTTGTACTCGCCGGAGATTCCCAGGTCCACGAATCCCGGGATCTTGGGATGGGTAATACCCACCGTGGCCTTGCGGGCCGAACTCATATCCACCGACACGCCGGCATAGATGCGCTTGTTCCAATTGTATGTGGCCTTGATGCCACCGGTAATGGCGGCAGGGGCAAATACTCCCTCGTCAACTCCGGCCGGAATGTTGTTGTAATGAATGCCTCCGTCGAGGTTGAAGCGCTCCGATGCCCAGGAAAGCAGCAGGTCGGCGTGGAGGATATTGCAATCCTGGAAGTAAATGGCCTCCATACCGGTAGCCGACACAGCCCAGAAGGGCGAATCTTTCATAAAGCGGTAGCCGCCCTTGAGATCGTACTGAAGGCCGAAGTCGGCGTGGCCCCTCAGGCCCACGAACAAGTCGGCGATTTCGCGCACGGGACGGGGAGTGCCATAATGGACGTAATATCGGTGCGCCCTGCTCTTGTAGTCCCAGTAGGTCATCATATGGTCTCTTCCGTCAGCACCAGCGTAAAGGTCGAGATAATCTTTGAAGAGGTGCACGGATGCATTGATAGCCGGATGTGCGGTAACCTGTCCGGTAAACCAGCCGAGACGGGCACCGGCGTCGAAGTTAACCTTCCACAGACGGAACAGGGCGTGAGGATGGAGCTCGAAAGCCGAGTAGAACGAAGTGTAGAGGAAGGTGAAATCGGACATCAGGTTGTATTGGTCCGAAACGAAAGGAGTGATGTTGCCGTCCAGCTTGAACTCGTGGTCGTTAACCGGATCTTTGCCGTTGAGCCAGTCATACACATAGCGGTACTGGGCTCCCAGCGAAAGTGAGAAAGAGTCGGGGCGGCCGTATCCCATACGTGCCGAGATATAAGGCGCGTGGCAATTGTCACGGCGGTAGAGGTCGTGGCCGGTGTAGATGCCGTCGTATCCTCCCTCGGCGCGAATGACGAACTTATTGATATTGAAACGGGCATCCACGCCCACCGCGGTCGCAAAGTCCCAGCCTTTGTCGAAAGTACCCTTGAGGAGCTCGAACGAATCGGGAACGATACGGCGGTAGTCTCCCCAGAAGCCCTTGCCCGACGCGAAAACGTTGACGGCGCTGCGTTTGCGGTCAAGCGCCGCCCACACCAGGTCGAGTTCGGGGCGGAAGGTATAGCCCGCACCGCCGCGCACATAAAGCCGGTGGCCGTCGTAAGGCCTGGGATCGGGGGTGATGGTCACGGAATAGGGCGAGAATTCATAGGCTCCCTTGTATGGAGAGTCGAACACCGAATAGTCGAAATGATAATCGAAACGCAGCAGCGAATCAGGAATCCTCATAGCGGGTCCCTGCTTGGAAGCATCCCCCATACGGGTCTGATACTCGTTGGTTACCTGCACCTCGGGGTTAAGGTTCTGGCCTCCGAGGCCCAGGGGAAGCAGCACTGCGGCAAGAATTATAATGTGTTTTTTCATACTCCCGTTAGTTGTTTAGTTTGTAAAGCCTCGACTGCACCAGATCCTGGATATCATCGTCAGGACGTTCAGGCGTGTAACCGTCGCGGATACTCTCAAGGGTGGCCTTTGCCTGCTCGGTCTTGCCTATCTGCACAAAGGTATCGGCGAGTGTAAGGTATGCACGGGCGAGCCAGTAGTTCTGGCCGCCGGACTTGTCGGAGAAGTCGAATACAGCCTTCTGCACAGCATCGTAGTCAGCCCTGTCGAACGCATCCTGGATGATGATGTAGCGGGCTTCGGCACCTTCGGCGGTGGCAGGCTGCGAAGACAGGGAGCGGAACAGCGCAAGGGCTTCGTCCCTGCGGCTCGTGGCCATATAAGACTTGGCCTTGATGTAATCGGCCTCTCTCTTTACGGCCGCGCTGGTGCCCGAAGAAGCGCTCACCTCGGTGGCGGCGGAAGCCGCGGCATCGTAGTCGTGAGCCCTGTAAGCCGAGCGCATCATACCGTAAAGGGCCTCCTTGCGGTTCTCTTCCATCTTGCCCTCGCGGCGGAGCTTGGAGTAGGCGACATAAGCCTGGCTGTAGCGCTCCAGACTGTAGGAGAGTTCGGCCAGATGCAGGAGCGACGCCTCCACGAAGGAACTGCCGCTGCCGCTGTCGGCAACGCGGGAGTAATACTCGCAAGCCTTCTCTTTATTGCCCAGGGCCGAATAAGACTCGGCAAGGTAGAAGAGGGCGTTGGTGAGGTGGACTCCGTTGGGATAAGTCTCGATGTACTTCTGGAGAGAAGATGCCGCCTGCACATAGTTGCCGGACAGGAACACCTGCTCGGCGGTGTTGAAGTACAGCTCTTCCTTGTCAGAGTCGGACTTGCCAGCGACCAGGCCGTTCTGCTCGATGTATTCCAGATACTTCTCCGGCTGCTGGCGGGCCTGGTAGATAGACTCGATGGCAAAGAGAGCGTCGTCGGAATACTGGGAGCCGGGAAGAAGCTTCACAACCTCCTTGTAGCTTGCAAGGGCCCTGTCGTAATCGGTAATGTTACGGTAAACCATACCCATTCCTATCAAGGCCTTGGCCTTGGTCTCGCGGTCGTTGGTGGTGTCTTTGAGTATGGTGAAGGCTTCCAGGGCCTTGCGGTTGTCAGAGATGTCCATATTGGCGCGTCCGAGCTCGTAGAGGCCCTCCTCGTACATAGGAGTACCGGGAGCGGACTGAAGCACGTAGCCGAGCACGTCGGCCTTGGCGTTCTTGTCGCCCGAAAGGCCGTATGCCATAGCCAGCTGGCAGTAAGGGTAGAGGTCGTCCTTCACGCCGATCTCCTTGGTGGCACGGCGGTATGATTCGATGGCGCCCTGGTAGTTACGCACGGCAAAATCGCAGTCGCCGCGCCTCACGAGGGCGTCATTGCGGCAGGTCTTGCCGCCCTCGGAAAGATAAATATCGAACCAGCGGGATGCTGAAGCATAATCTCCCGCCTTGAAATGCGAGAAAGCCACGTTGTACGGGAGGATTTCGCCCTCTTCCATACCGTCGAGAGCGGAGATATTGTACAGGTCGGCAAAGAGCCTTGCAGCCTCGTCGTAGTTCTCGGAACGGTAGTTGGCCTCGGCCTGCCAGTAGCGTGCAAGCTGGCCCAGCGGATCCTGCTTGGGCAGATAATATGCGGCAGCCCTCATACAAGATGCCGCCTCAGTGTAGGCTCCGCTCGAAATGAGCTGCTCGCCCCTCAGGTAATAAGCCTTGACGTAGTTGCTGCGCTGGGCGTCGTCCAGCTCGTCAATCTTGTCGTATGCCTCCACGGCGGCGGCGTAATCGCGGTTGTACAGCGACACGAGCGCCATATAGCCGTAGATTTCGTCTCCCCTCTTGGAAGTGTTGTAACGGTCGATGTAGGCCGAGAAGGGGGCCGTGTCTTTATTGAGGTCGAAGGAAAGCTTGGCGTAGTTGAACATTGCGTCTTCCTGCATCGCCTGGTTCCACTTCTGCTCGGACGCGGCTTTGAAAGCATTCATCGCAGCCACGTTGTTGCCGGTCTTCATATAGGCGTTGGCCAGCTGATAATTGGCAATCTGGCCAAGAGAGTCGGCGCGGTCGGTCATTTTCTCGTAATTGGCGATGGCGCCCTTGAAATCATCCACGGCATAAAGCACCGAACCGGCGTAGAAGTAGTCGGAACGGGACATATTGTCTTTGGATGTGGCGGCGTAGTATTCCTTGGCCTTGTCTTTATCGCCCTTTACCAGGTACGACTCGGAAATGATACGGGCAAGGTGGGCCTTGCGCACGCCGGGCTCCTCCTTGTACAGGGGTACGCCCTTGGAAATCACGTAGTCGTAGTCTTTCTGCATAAAGCGGCAGTCGACCAGATAGAACGACGAGAGGGCCTCGAAGCGGGGATCGGTCACAGAGAGCTCAAGCCACTTCTGGGCCTCGGGGAAATCTTTTTCACAATAGGCCATATAACCCAGGGCGTAGCGCGCCGGGGCCTTGAAATCCGACATAGGCAGAGCCTCGACCTCCATAAAATAGGGGCGCGCCTTGGCATAGTTGCCGCGGATAAAGTCGGAATAACCCGTCTTGAACGCAAGTTCGGGGTAATACTTTTCGTCTAGATATCGTCTCTCAACAGCGTTGAAGCGCTTTGCCGCCTCATCGTAGCGGCCGCGGTCGAACAGCACCAATGCGTACTCGTAGTCAATCTGGTTGGAGATGGAAGACCTGCGCCAGGTGCGCTCGTATTCGTGGAGCCGGTCTTCGAAACCGTCGCTCTGCATTTTGATGGCGCAGAGCACGGCGTAACCGTCGCTCATAGGGTCCCCCTGAATTTTGTCCAGCAGGTTTGCCGCCCTTTCGTACATACCGTGTTCGTACAAATTAACGGCTTGCCGGTAGATTTCAGTACGCTCGTCAGGCGCCGCATAAACTGCCGCGGACAGCAGCACGGCGGCCAGAATTAGTCTCACTCGCATAAAATTACTTTTTTAACTTACAAATTTACTCAATTTAAGTTATATTTGCAGAATCTAAGGGCAGTTTTTTTATGAAAAATGTCATAATTTTTAAAGATGCTGACATAACCAGCGGCGAAAGCATAGTCGTGTACGGACTGAATATGGTTGTCAACGAGGGAGACCTGGTCTATATCGTGGGCAAGGTCGGCACCGGAAAGACTTCCATCATACGCACAATGATAGCCGAGAACCCCCTCGAGAAGGGCAGCGGAGAGGTGTGCGGTTTTGACCTTACCAAGCTGCGCAGCAAAGACATTCCTATGCTCCGCAGGCGTCTGGGGGTGGTGTTCCAGGACTTCCAGTTGCTGATGGACCGCAGTGTGGAGGCCAATCTTGACTTTGTACTCAAATCGACAGGATGGAAAGACCGCGAGGCAATGGACAAACGCATAGCCGAAGCCCTCGAGGCGGTGGGAATGCAGACCAAGGCCCACAAAATGCCCCATCAGCTGTCGGGCGGAGAGCAGCAGAGGGTTGCCATCGCCCGCGCCATCCTCAACGAACCCGAACTCATCATTGCCGACGAGCCCACCGGAAACCTCGACGCCGAGACCGCCGACGGGATTCTCCGCCTGCTCCTACAGATCAACCGGGAGAGGGGCACCGCCATCGTAATGATAACCCACAACCGGAGCATTATCGAAAAGTACCCGGGCCGCGTATTCGAAACCAAAAATGAAACTTGTTACGAAATATGAAAGAATTTGAAGCAAAAGTACAGAGTTGGCTCGAAGGAGACTTCGACCAGGCCACCAAAATGCAAATCCTCAAGCTCCGCAACGAAGATCCGGCTGGGCTCGAAGACGCTTTCTACAAGAACCTGGAATTCGGTACCGGCGGCTTGCGCGGCATTATGGGCGTGGGCACCAACCGTATGAACAAGTACACGGTGGGAATGGCCACCCAGGGACTTGCGAACTACATCCTGAAGAACTGCAGCGGTGAAGACCTGAAGGTCGTTATCTCCTACGATTCACGCCTGTCGAGTAAAGAGTTTGCCAAGATTGCCGCCGAGGTCCTGTCCGCCAACGGCATTCACGTTTTCATTTTCGACAACATCCGTCCTACTCCCGAGATGAGCTACGCGGTGCGTCTCAAGGGCGCCGTGGCCGGTATTATGATCACCGCCTCCCACAACCCCAAGGAGTACAACGGTTACAAAGTTTCCTGGTCGGACGGCGGCCAGGTCACCTCTCCGGTCGATAAGGCCATCGTTGAAGAAGTGGCCAAAATCACCGATCCCTCCCAGGTCAAGTTCAGCTCCGACCTCCGCTGCGGCGAGATAGAAGCAATGGGGGCCGACGTAGATGAGCTGTATCTCAAGGACCTTCTCTCGCTCAGGCTGAGCCCCGAGGCTTGCGAGAAGCACTCCGGACTCAAGATAGTCTATACTCCCCTGCACGGCTGCGGCGTACGCCTGGTGCCCGAGATCCTGCAGCGCAGCGGCTTCAAGAACATAATCCACGTGCCCGAGCAGGACATTTCCGACGGCAACTTCCCTACCGTCATTTCGCCCAACCCCGAGGAGCCCGCAGCCCTTAAGCTCGCCATCGAGAAGGCCGAGCAGACCGGCGCCGACCTTGTCATCGGCACCGATCCCGACGCCGACCGTGTGGGCATAGCAGTCCGCGACGATGAAGGCAAGATAGTCCTGTTCAACGGCAACCAGACGGCTTCGATGCTCACCTACTACATCCTTACCCGCTGGAAGGAACTGGGCAAGCTGGACGGCAAGAAATATGTGGTCAAGACCATCGTTACCTCCGAGCTTATCACCGACATCTGCAAGAGTTTCGGCGTCCCCGTTTACAACGTGCTCACCGGCTTCAAATACATTGCCGCGGTGATCAAGCGCAAAGAGGCGGAAGGATGGGAATTCATCTGCGGCGGCGAAGAGAGCTACGGCTTCAACGTGGGCGAATTCGTACGCGACAAAGACGCTCCCGTGACTTGTATGATGATAGCCGAGTGCGCCGCCTGGGCAGCCTCCCGCGGAATGACTCTCTATCAGCTTATGCAGCACATTTACAAGGAGTTCGGCTACCGCAAGGAGGGCCTCGTGAGCCTCGTCCGCAAGGGCATCAGCGGAGCTCAGGAGATCCAGGCAATTATGGCCGGTATGAGGAGCAATCCTCCTGCAGAGCTCTGCGGATCGGCGGTCACCCGCGTAGTGGACTACCTGGAGCCCGAGAAGACGGGACAGCCTTCATCCAATGTGCTTCAGTTCTTCGACGAGGCTGGAGACGTAGTATCCGTAAGGCCTTCGGGCACCGAGCCTAAAATCAAGTTCTACTTCGGCGCCAAGGGTGAAGATGCGGACGCCAAGATTGAGCAGCTTAAACAGCAATTCACTTAACCAGCAATGAAGAATCAACAGATTAGTATTGATTATCAGGAGTTTGCTTCCGTCGAAGAGCTTAATGCCGAAGACCGCGAACTTGCCCAGGCAGCCATTGAGGGGATGAGGGGGTCGTACGCCCCCTACTCCCACTTCAACGTCGGCGCCGCGGTGAGGATGAGCAACGGCCAGATAGTCCGGGGAGCCAACCAGGAGAATGCAGCATTTCCGTCGGGGCTTTGCGCCGAGCGTACCGCAATGTTTGCGGCCGGGGCCAAATTCCCCGACAAGGATATGCTCAGCATTGCTCTGGCCGGTGGTGTGTACGGGCATATTACCGATGAGCCGGCTACGCCTTGCGGGGCTTGCCGCCAGGTTATGGCGCAGTACCAGGCCAAGTCGGGAAAGCCGATGTCGGTTATTATGGTCGGCGGCAAAAAAGTTTGGAAATTTGAAAAAGTTGATGATATTCTGCCGTTGATTTTCGACAGTATCTGATTTTTTTATATCTTTGCATAGGGAAAGTCGTACACGACCAGCTCCCTCAAAATTCCCCCAGGGCCGGAAGGCAGCAAGGGTATGAGGTTGTAGCGGTGCGATGTACATAGCTTTCCCTTTTTTCGTTTTAAAAAAGGGAAAGCTGTCAGGGTCGACGTTACCCCCTCCCCAAACCCCTCCCCTCGGGGGCGGGGCTTAGTCGCTCCGCTCCGGAATTTTGTACTAAAAAAGGATAACTGGCAGGGTCGACGTTACCCCCGCCCCAAACCCCTCCCCTCGGGGGCGGGGCTTAGTCGCTCCGCTCCGGAAATTGTGCAAAAAAGGGAAAGCTGACTTTTATTTTCTATTCCGGGTAGAGGAGGTAGGGACGGCGGAGGGTCTTGAAGGCGGCGACGTCGGCGGACCAGCGGGCCCTGATCGAGTCGGCGGGGGCACCGGAGAGAATCATCTCCCTTACGTAATCTACACCAATCTGCTTTTCAAAATGACGGCCGGGCAGGAAAAAGTCTTCATCGGCCGGCATATTCCTGTAAGCATCAAGCAGATACTCCAGGTTTACCTGCTCCTCCCATATGTCTCCGAGAGGCTTGTCCCGCAAGTCGACTCCCCTGCACTCCCGGTCAAGGTATCGGGGATTCTTGGCGCCCGGGATGCTCCTCGGCGTGAACGAAAAACCCCTGTCTGTCATATCGGGATGCCCGTAAACTTCGAACGGGAACTGGGTTCCGCGGCCGGCAGTCACTATGGTTCCTTCAAAGAAGCAAGTCGAACTGTACAGATAGATCGAGCGCATATCTTTCAGATTGGGAGAAGGAGCTCTTACCAGCGTACAGCGCATCTGGTGATTATAATTCAGGCACGGAACCACCGTCAAATCGCAGCGGAGCGAGTCGTTCAGCCATCCCTCTCCGTTAATCATTAGGGCCAGTTCTCCAAGCGTCATCCCGTGGACCATCGCAATGGGAAGAGCTCCTATGCCCGATTTGTGCTTCATATCCAGGATCGGGCCGTCAACGTAGAAACCGTTGGGATTGGGACGGTCGAGCACCACCACTTTTTTGCCGTAACGAGCGCAAGAATTCATCATCTCCAGCATAGTGATGTAGTAAGTGTAATACCGCAGGCCCACATCCTGCAAATCCACCACCAGGATATCAAACGAGGCCATATCCTCCTCAGACGCCGCATCCTCGCCCCTGCGGGCGTAAAGCGATACTATCGGTACGCCTGTCTTGGGATCCACGCCCGAATCCACCATCTCGCCCGCATCTGCAATGCCTCGGAAGCCGTGCTCGGGAGAGAAAATGAGCCTTAGATCCACGCCTTTTTCAAGCAGGACGTCAACCAGATGGGGCCCGTATTCAACGGGGCGCGAAGGATCGACTGGCACTCCGAAAGGAACGCCCGCGCTCTCTGGGGTTACTTCCTGGGCGCCCTCGCGGCACCAGTTGTAAACTTTGTCTCCGACTATACCGCTCTGGTTACTCAACACGGCGACTCTTTTACCCTCCAGCAGCGGCAGGTACACATCGGCGCGCTCGTCTCCCAGCACCACGCCCCCGGAGTGAGAGCAAGAAAAAGCCGAACAGCATAACAGAATGAAAAGAAGCTTTTTCATATGACAAAAATACAAAATGATTATTATATTTGCGTACCTTAAGACACAAAAGAAAGTATGAACACTCCCGACACTCAAAAGCTAATCCAAATCGCCGAATGCTTTGCCCTCGAGGGTAAAATCACCGGCATCAAGCCGCTTGGCAACGGACTCATCAACGACACCTTCCTGGTCAGCACCGACGGGCCCGACAACTATGTCCTCCAGCGCATCAACAACGCCATTTTCCGTGATGTCGAGTTGCTCCAGCACAACATCGAATGCGCCACCGCACACATTCGCAAAAAGGGCCGCAAGACCCTCACTTTCCTCCCCTGCAAGCAAAGCGGAAAGACTTACTGGACCGACGGACAAACCTACTGGAGAGTGTCTGTATTCATCAAAGATTCATACACTTACGAGACCATAGACCCTAAATACTCCTACCTTGCCGGCAAGACCTTCGGCGATTTTGAGGCGCTTCTCGCCGACATTCCCGACACGCTGGGAGAAACCATCCCCGACTTCCACAATATGGAGCTCCGCGCCAGGCAGCTGCACGAGGCCGTCGAGGCCGACGCGGCAGGCCGGATGGCCGAGCCGGAAGTGAAGGAGATCCTTGCTGCCCTGCTCCCCTTCGAGGAGGAAATGTGCAAGGCCGAGGTCCTTTACAGGCAGGGAATCCTTCCCAAGCGTATCTGCCACTGCGACACCAAGGTCAACAATATGCTTTTCGACGCCGAGGGCAACATAGTCTGCGTCATCGACCTTGACACGCTTATGCCGTCGTTTGTGTTCTCCGATTTCGGCGATTTCCTGCGCTCCGCGGCCAACACCGTCGCCGAAGACGATCCCGACACCGCAAAGGTAGATTTCAAGATGGACATTTTCGAGGCCTTCGCCAAGGGATACATCGAGGGCACGAAGAGTTTTCTTACCCCCATCGAAAAGGAGAACCTCCCCTACGCCGCCTGCCTCTTCCCTTATATGCAGGCCGTGCGCTTCTTCACCGACTACATCAACGGAGATACTTACTACAAGATCAAGTACCCCGAGCACAACCTTGTGCGCACCCGCAACCAACTGGCGCTGTTCCGGGCGGCTTATGCCAAGGTGCCTCAGATGAAGGCGATTATAGAAGGAGCCTGATCCTACTCTAGCACAAACTCCCCAAAGAATTCGGGCCTGTGGAAATCGGGTGCGGGAGTACCTACAGGGGCCCAGGTAACATAGTGCGGATGCGCCGTAAGGTCTCCGCACTTATATATGTTGCCCTTCAGGGCTGCGGGAGCCTCGTCAAGCCCTATCACTTCGAAGGGAATTATGAGCATCACGCGCCAGTTCCAAATGCCGCCTTCGTAGTTGACGGGATCTTTGACCAGAGGGAGCCCTTCTACGGAGGTGATGCGGACAATCTTCCCGAACGCCTCGTCGTCGAGCGGTTGACGGTCGGAGCGGCCGGTGCCGCGTGAGGCCACAAGACGTCCTGCTGGATTGACCTCGAAATTGAAATACTCCTCCGCCCCGTTTACCTGCACAAAGAACTCACAGGCGCTGTCTTCCCAAATACGCCCTTTGTCGGAAAGGTTCTGGATACGAAGGTCCAGACCGCTGACGCGGAAATCGACCACCAGAGCATCTTCTGTACGGGCTATGCGTCCTCCGCAAAGAGGAGCATAAGGGTACTCGCCGGGCCAGTTGACCTGATTGACGCTGAAACGTTCTCCGCCCAGTTCGAGGGCGGTGTCAAGATCCTGCTCTTCAAGGTTCTGCAGGAGGGGGATTCGCAGTGAAGCCATATTATTCGTGTGTTTCAAACCGTCTTTGAGCAAGCCCTTCATAAGGGGTGCCGGGACGACCGTAATTAGCAAAGGGATAAATACTTATGCCACCTCTGGGAACAAACAGCCCGGTAACCTCGATATACTTCGGGTCCATCAGTTTGACCAGGTCTTTCATAATGACGTTGACGCAGTCTTCGTGGAAGGCGCCCTCGTCGCGGAAACTGAAAAGATAGAGCTTGAGGCTCTTGCTCTCCACCATTCGCCGGTCCGGAATATACGAGATGCGTATCTCCGCAAAATCGGGCTGACCCGTGATTGGACAGAGGCTGGTGAATTCGGGGCAGTTGAAACGCACCCAGTAATCGTTGCCAGGGTGGTTGTTCTCGAAAGTCTCGAGCACGGACGGGTCGTAAGTGCTCTTGTATTCGGTTTTATTCCCCAGTGACCTGAGGCCTTCGTTTTTACGCTCTTCCATTAAATATCGCTGAGTTTAAACGGGTTGTAAGAAATGTTGTTGTCGAATGTGTCCACCTGCTCCGAAGCCTTGACTTTACGTACCACAGCAGAGGTCACAGGAAGGATTATCAACTCGTAGCACACCTTGAAGCTCACCTGGGCAAGCATCATACCGGCAAGCACTTTGACGGGGGTTCCCCAGAATGCTATAGGCATAAAGATCAGCGAGTCGAGCAGTTCGCCTGCAACAGAGGAGAGGATGGCGCGGATACCGAAACGGCGTCCCCCGTCGGCCACCTTCATCTTGCTGAGCACCATAGAATTAAGGTGCGAGCCGGCCAGGAAGGCAAGGAGCGATGCTCCGACCACGCGAGGTGCCATATTGAACATATAGTCAAAATGCGGCGCTCCGTCCCAGAACGATGCGGCCGGGAGCCATACCAGCAACTGACCGAGTACTACCACCAGCAGGTTCATAGCGAAGGCCATCCATATTACCAGGCGGGCTCTTCTGTAACCCCATACCTCGGAGATGCAGTCGTTGATGATATAAGATACGGGAAAGATTATAACCGCCCCGGGAAGATTGATTCCCCAGAGACTTATAACCTTGGTAGCAAAGAGATTGGATGAGATGAGGCAGACTGTGAACAGTACTGCCATCAACAGAAACGTGATGGAAAATTTGTCTTTCATTTGCAGTTTTTTAAGTGGTGCCTGTTACACTTGACCCCGCGCCGCGCGGAATCTCGCCGCAAAGATAGACAAATAAATGCAGTTTACAATAGCTCTACGGTGCTTTTGATTGCCTCGTAAAGCTGCGGAAAGCGCTCGGAGAGCACCACAGGGCGGCCTGCGTCGAGGAAGCAGTGCGTGCTGGAAGCGGTACACACCAGCTTGCCCCCGACCCGCATAGTATAAGAAAAACTGAGCTTCAGCGACGACATCTCGGCCACCTTCACCTCAACCTCTATTACATCCTTGAAGGTGGTGGAATGCTTGTAGTTACAGCTGATGGCCACCACCGGCGACACTATGCCTTCGGCCTCCATACGCTCATACCCATAGCCCAGCGCATCCATCCAATAGATGCGCGCTTCTTCCATAAAACGTATATAATTTGAATGATGGGTCACGCCCATTCGGTCGCACTCGTAATACTTTACCTCGTGCCTGTAAGGCTCAACGTGTGTCATAACTGTCCTCCTGTAAACAATTCCCAATATTTACCCTTCCGCTCGAGCAGCTCGAAGTGCTTGCCGGCTTCGATGATATGTCCCTTTTCGAGCACTATGATATAATCGGCATCTTTCACCGTGGACAGCCTGTGGGCGATGACGAAACTTGTGCGCCCCTTCATAATGCTGTCCATACTCTTCTGAATCAGTTTCTCGGTACGGGTATCGATAGACGAGGTAGCCTCGTCCAGTACCAGCACCGGAGGGTCGGCCACAGCCGTGCGTGCAATGCTCAGCAACTGCCGCTCACCGGCACTCAGGGCTCCCCCGTCTCCGTCGATATAAGTGTTGTACCCTTCCGGCAGACGATGGATGAAAGAATGGGCGCACACCAGTTTGGCGGCGGCTATGCACTCCTCGTCGGTGGCGTCGAGCCGGCCGAAGCGTATGTTATCCATCACCGTACCGCTGAACAGGTTAGTCTCCTGGAGCACCATTCCGAGAGAACGGCGCAGCGAAGACTTTTCGATATCCGACACATTGAATCCGTCAACGCATATACTTCCGTCCGAAATATCGTAGAAGCGGTTGATAAGGTTGGTAATGGTGGTCTTGCCGGCGCCGGTGCCTCCCACGAAGGCTATCTTCTGGCCGGGATATGCGGTGAGGGTGATATCATAGAGGACCTGCTTCTCGCTCACATATCCAAAATCCACATCCTTAAGGCTCACAAGCCCCTCCTGAGGGCGGAGCTGCCCGCCGTCTTTCCAGGCCCACGATTCGGCGCCGGACTGCACCAGGGTAACGTGTCCGCCGTCGGTCTCGCTTTGTTCGTCAAGCAAGCCATACACCCTGTCGGCACCGGCGGAAGCCATTGCGATGTTGTTGACCTCCTGGCTGATCTGGGCAATGGGACGGGAGAAGTTCTTATGCAGCGTAAGGAAGGATACAAGCGTTCCCACGGTTAGTGCAGCAGTGCCGTAACGCAGTGAAATATAAGCACCTGCAATGGCAATGAGCACGTAGCCCAGATTGGCTATGCCCGTATTGATGGGCATTACGGTATTAGCTACCCTGTTGGCCTTGAACACGCTCTGGAAGAGGTCGCGGTTGATGGAGGAGAAGCCCTCGGAGGCTTGAGCCTCGTGGCTGAATACCTTGATCACTTTCTGCCCCGACACCATCTCCTCGATGTAACCGTTCACCCTCGCCATATTCTCCTGGCGCCCCTTGAAGTAGCGCCTTGAGTATTTGGACAAGGTGACAGCCACAATCATCGCTCCGACGGCGCAGAGCAGCGACAGGCAGGTAAGAGGCACGTTCAGCACCACCATACTCACGAAGGTCGATACGAGCGTTATGGCGGAACTGAAAAGGTGCGGAAGCGTACGTCCTACCATCTGCCGGAAGGTGTCCATATCATTTGTAAACACCGACATAATGGCGCCGTGCGGATGGGAGTCGAAATATCGTAGAGGAAGTCTCAGCAGGTGGTCGAACGAGTCGGTACGGAGCTGCCTGATGATACCCTGCTCCACCCGGATCATCAGGAAATTGAACAAGAACGAAGCGGCCGTACCCACCAGCAGGACTGCGGAGAGCTTGATCAGCGCAATGCCCAGCGGATTGAAATCGGGGTTCGCCTGCTCCGAGAGAGGCAGGATGTATCCGTCTATCAGGGTGCGGGTGAAAAGGGTCATTGCCAGCGTGCAAAGGGTGGATACCACTATCAGCAGGGCAACGCTCAGCAAAGTCCATTTCCAGTTCCGGAACATATGTTTTATAAGGCGTTTCATTGCTGGTCGAAATCCGCCTCCCCTCCGGATGTCTGCATATCGTAAATCTCTTTGTATATGCCGCCATCGGCAAGCAGCTGCTCGTGCGTCCCCACCGCGCAGATATGGCCGTCATCCAAAACCACAATCCTGTCGGCATCTTTGATGCTGAGGATACGCTGTGAGATTATAAGCAGCGTGGTATCGGGAATGCGGCTGACGAAAGTCTGCCTGATGCGGGCGTCGGTAGCCGTATCCACGGCGCTGGTAGAGTCGTCGAGCACCAGTACTTTAGGATGTCGCAGCAGCGCGCGGGCAATGCAAAGGCGCTGCCTCTGGCCGCCGGAGAGGTTTACTCCTCCCTGGTCTATTATAGTCTGCAGGCCCTGGGGCAGCTCGCTTACAAAGTCGGCCGCGGCAAGGCTGCAGGCGTCGAGGCACTCCTGCTCGCTGGCATTCTCGTTACCCCAGCGCAGATTCTCCAACACCGTGCCGCTGAAAAGCGTATTCTTCTGGAGGACCACGCCTACGGCGCCCCTAATCGCATCGAAAGAGTAATCTTTAACATCGCGGCCACCCACCTTGACGGTTCCCGATGAAGCGTCGTACAGGCGGCTGATCAGGTTCACCAATGTTGACTTACCGCTGCCCGTACCGCCTATTATGCCTATGCGCTCACCCGCGCGGATGTGCAGGCTGGCGCCCTCGAGGGCGGGATTGCCGCCGGGAGCATAAGAGAAGCTGACATTATCGAAATCGATGCTGCCGTCGGCCACCTCGGTAACGGGATTCTCGGGCTCTTTCATCGCACTCTCCCGGTCGAGCACTTCAGCAATACGCTTTCCGCTCGCCACGCTCTGCGTTATCATCACGAAGATCATCGAAAGCATCATCAGCGAGCTGAGAATCTGCATCTGATAGGTAAACAGCGATGTGAGCTGGCCTGTGGTAAGGGACCCGCCCACGATGAACCTCGCGCCGAACCACGAGAGGGCTATCATCGATGCGTAGGTGACTATGTTCATCACCGGCTGGTTGAAGCTCACTATCACTTCGGCCGCTACATTCAAGCGGTATATCACATCCACTGCAGCCCTGAAGCGCAGGCTCTCGTGCTTCTCGCGCACAAACGATTTGATTACGCGTATGCCCGCCACGCCCTCGCGAACCACATTGTTGAGGTCGTCGTACTTGCGCATCAGCTCGGCAAAAACACGCATAGAGCGGCTCACGATAAAGTACAACGCCACGGTAAGGAAAGCCATAGCGGCAACGAACACCAGACTCAGCCGCAGGTTGATGAAGAAGCTCATAAACATACCCGCCAGCACGTTGAGCGGGGCGCGTACGCTGATGCGGAGCAGCATCTGGAAGGCATTCTGGATGTTGGCCACATCGGTGGTCATACGGGTCACAAGGCCTGCCGTACTGAAAGAGTCTATGTCGGCAAAGGAGAAAGTCTGTATCTTGTCGAACATAGCTCCGCGCAGATTCATCGCAAAACCAGCGGAACTGCGGGCGGCCTCGCGCCCGGACATAATGCCGAAGAAAAGACTGACCGCGGCAATCCCCACCATCATCCCGCCGTATTTCCATACCGCGTCGATGTCGCCCGCCATCAGGCCTTTATCGATGAGGGACGCGGTGACATAGGGTATGAGAACCCCCATAACCACCTCAAGCGCAGTCCAGACCGGCGCCATTATGGCGGAACGTTTGAACTGGCCTACATTGCGTATTAATGTCTTGAACACGAAGTGCAAATATACAATTTTTGCGTATATTTACGCGATTAAAATTTATACTATGGCCAACAGGAAGATTTTGCTTGCAGTCGATCTGCAGAAAGACTTTATAGACGGCACTCTCACCGTGCCCGGAGCTTATCTGGTTATCCCCGAAATCAACAAGGTAAAGAACGAATTCGACCTGGTGTATTTCACCCTTGACTGGCATCCGGTGAATCACTGTTCGTTCAAGGAGCAGGGCGGCCCCTGGCCCGTGCACTGCGTGCATCACACCGCCGGAGCCTCCATCCCGGACAATGTATTCGAAGGCCTGGACGAGAGCCGTATGCGCTTCATCCTCAAGGGACGCCTGCCCGAAAGGGAGGAATATGGCGCCTTCGTGGGCTTCGACCCTGAGAATCAAGATCTTTTCGAACCCGGAGACGAGGTTGTGGTATGCGGCATAGCCGCCGAGTACTGCGTGCTTGAAACGCTCAAGAAGCTTTACGAGATAAGCCTCCAGATAGGTTTTACCGTAAAGGTTTTCCTGGGCGGCACAGCCAAGTTCGAGAGCCACGACACCGTACTCGCCTTTATGAGCGAGAACGGGATTAAAGTCTGGTGATCTTATTTGATGTTCAGCTTCTGTGCGGCTCGGATATCCTCCGAGCTGGAGCCGAGCAGTATTGTCCACTCGCCCGGATCGACGACCCACTTGTGTGACGCCTCGTCAAAACGGGTAAATGACTGAAGCGGAAGGGTTATGCTGGCCTTTCCGCTTTTTCCTGCTTCGACGAAGAGTTTCTCAAATCCGCGGAGTTCCCTGACGGGACGCTCCACCCCGCCCTCGGGGGCCTGGACATACAGCTGAACCACTTCATTTCCGTCAAGAGCGCCGGTATTGGCCACATTAACGGTCACGGTGAGCACGCCTTCGTCCAGTGAGGGAGAATCGACGGTATAGCTGCCGGAGCATTTGAGAGTGCCTTTCGAGAGCCTTGCTCCCGAATAATCGAAGCTGGTGTAGCTCAAGCCGTGTCCGAAGGGGAACTGCACGGGTATGCCTTGAGTAGCATACCAGCGGTAGCCAACGAATACTCCCTCGTCGTAATACTCCTGCCACCACTTCTCCCCCTCTACCTGAATTCCGGGATACTGCCGCTCGGTCTTGAGAGGGCCGTCGTCAAAGGATACCGGCAGGGTGAAGGGCAGGCGTCCGGAAGGATTAACCGCACCGGTGAGAACATCGGCAAGGGCTCGTCCGCTCTCGGATCCGCCATACCACCCCTGGACTATGCCTTTGACTTTTCCGGCCCAGGGCATTGATACCGGGGAACCGGAAATGTTGACTACGATAAGGTTCGGAACCGCCTCGGCAAGCGCCTCGATCAGTTCACCCTGTCCGTACGGAAGCTCCAACGAACTGCGGTCGGTGCCCTCGTTATCCTGGCCTGCACTCTTGTTCAGGCCGCCGATAAAAATTACGGCATCGGCTCCTTGAGCCGCCGAAAGCGCATCGGCAAGAAGCTGCTGGGCGCTGCGGCTCTCGCTCAGGTCCTGCCCGGTATCTACCTTGTTGTAAGAGGTGGAAGTATCGCCCACGTAACCCCGTTCCCATTCGATGGTAACACCCGGAAGAGCCTCCTGAAGCGCTTCCAGAGGATTGATCTCATATTTGGTCTTAAGGTTGGACGAGCCGCCGCCAACGACCATTTTCTTTACGGCATTCTCGCCCACCACAAGTAGCTTTCCGCCCTCGGGAACGTTGAGGGGCAGCACATTGCCCTCGTTCTTAAGGAGCACGGTACCGGCTGCGGCAATGGTGCGGGCAGCCTGGTAATGCTCGGGAGAATTGAAACTTCCGTAGTGCTTTTCGGGGCTCATCGACGTCCGGAAAATCAGGCGCAGTATTCGCGATGCCTTGTCGTCAAGTTCTTCTGTCCCAATGCGTCCGCTGCGCAGCCGCTCAAGGTAAGGACGAGCAAGGTGGTAGTTGTTGTAGCTGTCCGACGGTGCGCCCCTCAAGCCGTTGGTCCAGGTGCCGAATTCCATATCGAGGCCGTTGGTTATGGCCTGGTCGTCGTCGCGGCAGCCGCCCCAGTCGCTGATCACCACTCCGTCAAAACCCCATTCACCCTTGAGGATATCGCACAGCAGGTGCTTATTGTGACAGTTGAATTCGCCGTTGTAAAGGTTGTACGAGCCCATAATGGCCCAGGCGCCCCCCTGTACCACCGCGGCGCGGAATGCAGGCAGGTAAATCTCGTAAAGAGGGCGGTCGGCTACCACGGAGTTCGTGGCGGTACGGCGGATCTCCTGGTTGTTTACCGCAAAATGCTTAACGCAGGCTGCGACGCCGTTTTCCTGTACTCCCTTGACATACGGGACCACCATACTGGAGGCCAGGAAGGGATCTTCTCCCATATACTCGAAGTTCCTGCCGTTCAGGGGCGTTCGGCAAATGTTCACGCCGGGCCCGAGAAGCACATCCTTGCGGCGGTAACGGGCCTCCGCGCCTATACAGCGGCCGAACAGCAGGCCCATATCCCTGTCCCAGGTAGCCGCCAGGCAAGAGAGTGCCGGGAAGGCCGTGCAGGAGTCGTTGGTCCATCCGGCCTGGTCCCAGTCGTCCCAGAGCACCTCGGGGCGTATGCCGTGTGGGCCGTCCGTACACCATACTTCGGGAATTCCCAGGCGCGGCACACCGGCGGAGCTGAACTTGGACTGGGCGTGGGTGAGGGCCACTTTTTCTTCGGTCGAAAGCCGTTTCAATGCATCTTGAACGCGCACTTCAACGGGACGGGCCGGATCGAGGTAAACAGGTACACCGCTTTGCGGACTGGAACACGCGGCCACAAGCAGAGAGATGGCCACAGCGATGGGCAGGGAGATATTCTTCATACTTTGCAAATATACGAAGAATGCTCTAACTTTTAATAATACTCGGCGTTGTACCGGGTAAGAATGTCCATATGCATATAATTGTCGCGGCGGACGGGCTGCTTGCCGAACACGATATGGTCGGAGAGAGCCTGGATGCCCAGGGATACCTGCTCGTCGGGATGCTGGGCTATCAGGACCGACACCGTCCCCCTTGAAAGGGCGGCCATATTGGGCTTGAGATTGTCGAAACCCACTACCCTGGTCACGCGACCGGGATGCCTTTCCAGCCAAGGCACTATCAAATGGATACGTGAGTTGAACATAGCCATATGGGTGGTGCCGGGGAAGGCGTCGAAGAATTCATCCAGTTCCTGGTCGGTGCGTTCCGGATCATAGGGGTCGATGAACAGAGTGCGGACTATGCAGCCGGGATAATGCTCGCTCATATAGTCCATAAAACCGGCACGGCGGATGACGGTAGGATCGGACTGGCGGAGAGGGTCACGCTTTACACGCACCAGCAGAACTTCCGCGGCCGATTTATCCAGCGTCAACTGGTCGGCGCAAAGATAGCCGCTCTTATATTCAGGCAGGCCGAAATATGCAAGATACCCCTCGTCATCTTGTTTTGTATCAAAGAAGACATAAGGTATGGAGCGTTCCCGCAGAGTGGATGTAAGTATTTGTGTATCAAAGCCGAACATAGGTGCTACCACCACTCCTGAAGGCTCGCTCTCAAGAAGCCTGGAGCAGGCCTGGCGGAACGATGCGGCATCACGCTGATTGTAATCGTACACTTCGGTCACAATGCCCAGGGGCCCTACTTTCTCGACCGCTTTGGCAATCCCTTCCTCGGCCAGGGCCCAGAAGCTCTCGGGGCCGTGCTCGGGAATGAGTATCGCTATGCGGTGCGGCACTCCCCTGGCGAGCAGAGACGCATACACATTAGGTTCATAACCAAGTTCCTTGATTACGGCCATCACTTTGTCGTAGCTTTTTTTGGACACTTCTCCACGGTTGTGAAGCACCCGGTCCACTGTTCCTTTGGAAAGCCCCGACAAACGGGCGATGTCCATAATAGTGGGTTTTTCGGACTGAATCATATCGGCTCTTTTTCAAGTGCAAAGATAATTATTTTTTCAAATTCCGTTACCGTGCACGAATTTTTTTCCGTTACCGTGCACGGAATTAAAAAAATATCGTATATTTGCAGCAGTAGCACTATGATAATAATCGATGAGAGCAGCTAAATACCTTTTCCTCCTAGTCGCCCCGGTCCTGTTCCAGGCCTGTGCAGGGCACAATTCCCCTGCCGAATCCCTCCCCTTCGATATGCCCGAACTGGCTTATCCCTCCATTCCCGGAAGGAGCGTCAGCATCACCGACTTCGGAGCCGTCGGCGACGGCAGCACCCTGTGCACGGACGCTTTTGCACAAGCCATCGAAAGCCTCAGCTCCAAAGGCGGAGGCAAGGTAGTGGTCCCCTCAGGTATCTGGCTCACCGGCCCCATTACCCTTGAGAGCTGCATCGAACTCAACCTGGACAAGAATGCCATAGTGGTGTTCAGTCCCGACGAGTCCCTCTACCCTATCATCGACACCAACTTCGAGGGGCTCGATGTACGCAGGTGCCTCTCCCCTCTCAATGCCTCTGGCGTTCACGACATAGCCATCACGGGAGGCGGAGTATTCGACGGCAGCGGAGAAGCCTGGAGGGAGGTCAAGCGCCGCAAGGTCTCGGACGACCAGTGGAAGCTTATCACCGCCCGCGGCGGAATGGTCAGCCCGGACGGCAAGGGCTGGTACCCCAACGAGGGTTATTACAAGGCCCGCCTGACCGCCGGTTCCCTTAATTATCCCGACCCTTCGCTGGACGAGCAGGAGATCAAAACCTTCCTGAGGCCCGTAATGGTGTCGCTCCGGGACTGCGAGAGGATACTCCTGGAAGGCTGCACTTTCCAGAACTCACCGTGCTGGAACATTCATCCCCTTTATTGCAAGAACCTGATTATCAAGGATATCAACGTCCGCAATCCGCACTATTCCGCTAACGGAGACGGCATTGACATCGACGCCTGCGAGGGTGTACTGCTGAGCGGCGCCACCTTTGACGTGGGAGACGATGCGATATGCATCAAGTCCGGCAAAGACGAGGACGGCCGCCGCCACGCCCGCAAATGCCGCAATCTCATCATCGAAAACTGCACCGTTTACCACGGTCACGGCGGATTCGTGATCGGCAGCGAAATGTCCGGTGGCGTTGAGAACATTTTAGTAAGGGACTGCCGTTTCCTGGGCACGGACGTGGGACTGCGTTTCAAGAGCACAAGGGGCCGCGGAGGTCTGGTCAAGGACATATGGTGCGAGCGTATCTATATGAAAGACATCGTTTCTTACGGGGTTATCTTCAATCTGTACTACGCCGGAGTAGCCGCTACAGATATGGACAAAGACGCCACCTCCGACATACAGCCGGTCGATGAGACCACGCCCGAGTTCAGGGATGTCCACTTCAGCGAAGTATTCTGCGCCGGCGCAGGTCAGGCCATCTACATCAACGGCCTTCCCGAGCTTCCGGTAAGCAGCATCAGCTTCAAAGACTGCAATTTCTCCGCCGCAAAGGGGCTTGAGTCTTACTTCAGCGAGGACATAAGCTTCGACAACGTCAAGATCAACGGAGAGCAAGTATTCACCACATACAACGCACAATGAGACGCTTCTTCCCTGTTGTGGCCGCAGCCGCCTGGCTCCTGCTGAGTTCATTCACCATCCACTTGATGGGAGACAGCACAATGGCCGAGAAAAACCTTTCGAAAGCTAATCCCGAGCGCGGCTGGGGTATGATGTTCCAGAACTTCCTGGACGAGGGCGTCAAGGTCATAAACTATGCCCGCAACGGACGCAGCACCAAGAATTTCATCGACACAGGCGACTGGGACCGGGTTCTGGGTGCGATACGTCCCGGCGATTACGTGTTCATCGAATTCGGGCACAACGACTCCAAGGAGTCCGATTCCACCCGCTATGCTGCCCCCTGGGGAGCTTATCAGGACAATCTCCGCACGTTTATTAAAGGTACCCGCGATAAAGGAGGCAAGCCCGTTCTCCTCACCCCGGTCGCCCGCCGCTGGTTCAAAGACGGCAAGCTCGACCGTGAGTGCCACGGCGACTATCCCGCCGCAATGAAGCAGGTTGCCGAACAGACCGGCACTCCTCTGCTGGACGTAACCACGGCCACTCTCGACTGGATCGAGGGGCTTGGAGACGAGGCTTCGCGCCCGTATTTTATGCACCTCGCTCCCGGACTCTACGCATACGCCCCTGACGGCAAGACCGACAACACCCACACCGTCGCCTCCGGTGCCCGCAAGGTTACCGAGATTGTATGCTCACTCATCGGTGAGCAACTGCCCGAGGTGGCCGCCCACCTCACCCGCTACGATTATACCGTATCCGCCGACGGCCACGGAGATTTTATGACGGTACAGGAAGCCATCGACGCCTGCCCCGATTACAGCCACGAGCGAACCACCACCATCTATATCCGCAAAGGCCAGTACAAAGAGTGCGTGAGCATCCCCCATTCAAAATTCCGTCTTCACATCAAGGGCGAGGACGCTGAGGGCACCGTCATCACTTTCGACAAATACGCCAAGCAGAACTGGCCCGGCCTCGACTTCCCGGTGGGCACTTCCGGCAGCGCAACCATCTACATCCATTCAAGTTACGTCACCTTCGAGAACCTGACTTTCGAGAACAGCGCAGGCGAGGGTAAAGACATAGCCCAGGCCGTAGCGGTATTCACCGACGGGGACTTCCTCTTCTTCAAAGGCTGCCGCTTCATCGGCAATCAGGATACTCTCTATACTTACGGACGCTTCGGCAAAGATGGCGGAATCAAACGCAATTATTTCCTTGACTGCTACATAGAAGGCACCACCGACTTCATCTTCGGCCCCAGCATAGCCTACTTCGAAAACTGCATCATACACAGCAAGAAAAACAGCTACGTCACTGCCGCCTCCACCCTTAAGGGACAAAAGTACGGCTACGTTTTCAAGAATTGCAAGCTCACTGCGGCTCCCGGCATAGACAAAGTTTACCTGGGCCGCCCGTGGGGCGCATACGCCAAGACCGTTTTCATCGAATGCGAACTCGGGCCCCACATCCTCCCCGAAGGCTGGCACGACTGGGAAAAGGAAGGCAAGCCCGACACCAAAAAGAATTCCTATTACGCCGAATATGCCAACTACGGTCCCGGAGCCGCCGGGCCGAGAGTCAAATGGGCCAAGAAACTCAATGCCCGCAAAGCCGCCGAGTACAGCTTTGAAAAAGTAATGTACCAAAAGGAAGACGGCATAATCTGGAATCCATACGACAACAGATGAAGCAACTGAACATCATATTGCTCGCACTAGCCTTGACCGCCTGCACGGCCAAGGCTCCGCTGTCTTCACGCCTGGTACGCTCCGAGATGGTCCGCTGCCCCCAGGCTTCCTACATCGACGGCCAGGAAGGCAATCTCAAATGGAACTACACCACCGGCCTGGAACTAAAAGCCCTGCTCGACGCCGCCCTGGCAACTGAATGCAGCCCTTCTGGGCAGGTATCTGGCGAGGATGCTGCGCAGGCCGACTTTGGCCATTCTGGGCAGGTTTCCGGCGAGGATGCTGCGCAGGCCGACTTTGGCCATTTAAGACAGACATCCGGCGCGGATGCTGCGCAGGCCGACTTTGGCCCTTACGAACAGGAGGCCTGCGCAGCAGTAGCACCGGATGCCATCTCTATAATAAAGTACGTTGACGACTGGTACGACGCCATCATCGATTCAACCGGAACCATAGGAGGAAAGTACAAAAAGTCCAACTACTCCTCCGACCACATCTGCCCCGGCAAAACACTCTTTCGGCTCTACGACATCACCGGAAAAGAAAAGTACAGACTGGCGATGGACAAACTCTACGAGCAGATATGCGAAATGCCCCGCACCCCCGAAGGAGGCTTCTGGCACAAGCAAATCTACCCCGAGCAAATGTGGCTTGACGGCCTCTATATGGTAGAACCCTTCTATGCCGAATACACATCACGTTACGTCCCCGACTCCCTCAAAGCAGCCAACTATCAAGATATAGTCAAACAGTTCACCCTCGCCTGGGACAAATGCTACGACCCCGACACCAGACTCCTCCGCCACGCCTGGGACGCTTCGCACTCAATGTTCTGGTGCGACCCCTCCACCGGCCAGTCGGAACACGCCTGGGGCCGCGCCTCCGGCTGGTATGCTATGGCCCTGGCCGATGTAATCCCCTGGATACCCGAAGGTGAACTGCAGCAGAAACTAATAGATATGCTCTCCCAGCTCCTGCTTACGGTAAGGGAATTCGCCGATCCCCAAAGCCGGATGTGGTACCAGGTCCTTGACCGCCCCGGAGCCGAGGGCAATTACCTTGAGGCAAGCGCAAGCGCGATGTTCACTTACGTCCTCCTGAAAGGCACACGCAACGGCTGGATCAAGGACTACTCCGTAACAGCATCCAAAGACCGTTACCGCAGGCTCCTCAAGACCTTCGTCTCCGTAGATTCGAAGGGCCTGGTGAACCTCAACCGCTGCTGCGAAGTGGCAGGCCTCGGCGGCAAAGAAAACCGAAGCGGCACTTACGATTATTACATACACGAGCGCATACGCGCGAACGACCCCAAGGGCATAGGCCCCCTCATCTGGGCCTCTATCGAATACGAGAAGTTATGAAGAGACTGACATCCATATTCCTGAGCGCTCTGGCGCTCATCCTGACCGCCTGCGGCGAAGAGGAGAAGGGACCGGAAACCCCCAAGGTCCCCGACACTCCTTCCGGACTGGCGCTTCACTCCAGCACCGAAACCTCGCTCACCTTCCAGTGGTCGGCAGTAGCCGGAGCCGAGTCGTATGACTGGCGGCTCCTGAAGGGAGGTTCCGAAGAGCAGAGCGGCAACGTCACAACCCGCAACGTGGTCATCTCCAACCTCACTCCCGGCACGGAATACAGCTTCAACGTGCGCAGTGTAGCTGCAGGAGGCAACTCTTCCTGGTCTTCGACACTCAACGTCTCCACCGACAAGGCCGAAGAACAGACCCCTGACAATCCGCCCTCAGGCGACAGCTCCCGCTATGAGGAGTTCGGCATTCCCGAATCAGAGGAGGACGGAATTGCCCGGGCCTTCCCCGGCGCCGAAGGCTGCGGAATGTTTACTACTGGTGGCCGCGGAGGCAAGGTTTATCACGTAACTAATCTGAACGACAACGGTGAGGGATCCCTGCGGTGGGCACTCGGCCAGAGCGGCGCCCGCGTCATCGTCTTCGATGTAGCAGGCCGCATAAAGTTGAACTCCAACTTGGTAATCAACAGAAATGACGTCACCATCGCCGGCCAGACGGCGCCCGGAGACGGAATCTGCTTGAGCGACTATTCCGTTCAAGTCAAGGCCGACAACGTTATCATCCGCTACATACGCTTCAGGATGGGAGACGAGGGAGCAAAGGCGTACAAGGCCAGTATGACCGAGGAGCAATGGAAGAACCTTTCCGCCATCCCTATGGAAGACTGCATCTGGGGCCGCGAACAAAGCGACATCATCATCGACCACTGCTCTATGAGCTGGTGCATCGACGAGGTGGCCTCATTCTACGACAACGACCGCTTCACTATGCAGTACTGCATACTCGCAGAGAGCCTCAACAATTCCTTCCACCCCAAGGGGGCGCACGGATACGGCGGCATATGGGGCGGACACGGCGCCACTTTCTCCCACAATATCATCGCCAGCCACACCTCACGTACCCCGCGTCTCTGTGGCAGCCGCTATACCGGCAATCCCGACGGCGAAAAGACGGAACTGGTGAACAATGTATTCTATAACTGGGGCCCCACCAACGGCGGTTACGCAGGAGAAGGCGGATCGTTCAACTTCATCAACAACTACTACAAACCGGGGCCTTCCACCGCCACCAAGAATTCCCTGGTCAACCGCATCTTCTCTCCCAACGCCGATGACGGTTCCAACAAGAACAGCAAGGGCGTATGGGGCAAGTTCCACTTGAGCGGCAACTATTTCGACTCCGACTGTCCCGCTCTCAATGCCAGCCAGAAGAGCCTCCTTGCCAGTGTGAACTCCGACAATTGGAACGGCCTGCAGCCCAATGGCACCCCTTCCGGGGAGATCAAATCCCAGCAGGCTTTTGACATCTCCGTAAACGGCAGCAAGGTCAATTCGCAGAGTGCCTCCGACGCATACACAACCGTACTCGCCCAGGCCGGAGCAAGCCTTGAGCGCGATGCGGTCGATACCCGCATAGTCAACGAAATCAAAGCCGGTTCGGCTGCCGCAGGCAACAAGGGCATCCTGGATTCCCAGACCCAGGTGGGCGGCTGGCCCGAATACAGCGCCACCGACGCCCAGAGGGGACGCGTGCGCGACAGCGACGGCGACGGTCTTCCCGACTGGTTCGAAGATGAATTCGGCCTGTCAAAAGGCAACCCTTCCGACGGTCCGGCAAAGACGCTCGACAAGCACGGGCGATATACCAACCTGGAAATGTATCTACACTATATTATTCATACTAACCAAAAACAATCTCAATGAACAGTCTAGCAAAGAAACTTTTCGTTTCGCTCCTCTGCTTGGGAACTGCTCTGAGTCTTTCGGCACAGAACGTCATCAGCGGCGTCGTGACCGACGAAAGCGGTGAGCCGTTGATTGGTGCAGGCGTCTTCGTAGAAGGCACCACCATAGGTACGGTCACCGGTATCGACGGAGATTTCGAGCTCAGCGTCCCTACAGATGCAGCGAACCTGGTTTTCTCTTTCCTGGGACTCGCCGACCAGACCGTAGCCATTGACGGCCGCAGCAAGATTGACGTAGTTCTGAAAGCAGACCAGACCTTCCTCGACGAAGTGGTCGTGGTAGGTTATCAGACAGTCAAGCGCCGCGACCTGCTCGGTTCCGTGAGTTCCGTCAACTCGGACAAACTCACCGAGCAGCCGGTAACCACTTTGAGCCAGGCCCTTTCAGGTAAGATGGCGGGCGTCTCCGTGGTCACCACCGAAGGTGATCCCGACGCCGACATCAAGATCCGCGTCCGTGGCGGCGGCTCCATCACCCAGGAGAGCAAGCCCCTTTACATCGTGGACGGCTTCCCCGTGGAGAGCATCAACGACATCTCCTCCTCGGAAATCGCCTCCATCGACGTGCTCAAGGACGCTTTCTCCACTGCCATCTATGGTAGCCGGGGAGCCAACGGCGTTGTGATCGTCACCACCAAAGGAGCCGAGAAAGGCCAGAAGATCTCAGTGAAAGTCAACGCATACGGCGGTCCCAAATGGATGGCCAACGGCAATGCTGTCCAAGCTATGGACGCATACGACTTCGTGCAGCTCACTTACGAGCTCGCAGCAATGGCCGACAAAGTTTCATCCCGCTATGAGCCCTATTTCGGCACATTCAGCGATATGGATCTTTACAAGGGCATCGCCGGCAACAACTGGGCGGACGCAGTGTTCGGCAACACAGGCTATACCTACAGCGCCGACGCCACGGTATCCGGCAGCGGTGACGGTTACAACTGGACAGTCGGCTATGCACGTCTGGGCGACCAGGCCATTATGTCCGGGTCGAACTACAGCCGTGACAACCTCAACTTGAAGGGACATTACAAAACTTCCAAGACCACCAGCATCGACCTCAGCGCCCGTTACGCCAGGGTAAATGTCCGCGGATCGGGAGCCAACTCCCTCAACGACAAGGGCACCTCCTCCGGCAACGGCCGTCTCAAGCACGCCATAGTTTACAGTCCCCTTCCCATTCCCGGCTCCGCCGCCAACGAAGACGAAGCTGAGTACGGTGACTACGTAAACCCGCTCCAGTCCATCAAGGACAACGACTCCAAGAGGCTCCGTACCACCCTCAACCTCAACGGCGCCTTCAACTGGACCATAATCGACAATCTCAAGCTCAAGATAGAGGGCGGCCTGGAAGACCACCGTCAGAGCGACGACCGCTTCTACGGCGTGTCCACCTGGTATGTGTTCGACCGCTCCGGATTCCCTTACAATCCGAGCAACGAGCACAAGGAGTTATTCCGTACCCGTTATCGCAACACCAACACCCTCAACTATGACTTCGAGAATCTCATCAAGAACTCCGACCACAGCCTCAACGCTATGCTCGGACAGGAGCTCACCGTCACAAAGAGCAACACCATCCTCAACACTGCGGTGAACTTCCCTTCGTTCTTCGATGCCCAGATGGCTTGGAACCATATGTCATCTGCCGGCCTGCTCAAGGATTTTTCCAACTCCTACAGTCCCAACGACATACTGCTTTCATTCTTCGGCCGTGTGAACTACGACTACAAGCACCGCTACTCTTTCGGAGCCTCGCTGCGTGCCGATGCATCTTCCAAGTTTGCAAATCCCTGGGGTTTCTTCCCTTCGGCAGCTGTGTCCTGGACTATCTCAAACGAGCCCTGGATGGATGACGCCCACTCCTGGCTCGACCAGCTCAAGCTCCGCTACAGCTTCGGTACCGCCGGTAACAACGACATTCCTTCCGGCCAGCTCTACAAGCAATACTCGGCATCCGCAGGCTACATCAGCCAGAATCCCACCTACTACTCCTCCGGAGATATACTCAACAATCCGGATCTCAAATGGGAGACTTCCATCACCCACAACATCGGTTTGGACTTCAGTTTCTGGCAGAGCAAGCTCAACGGTAGCATCGAGTTGTACCAGAACTCCACCAGGGACCTGCTCATCAATTATCCTATCTCCGCAGCAGGCACCGGATACGCAACCCAGTACCGCAACATCGGATCTACCCGCAACCGCGGTATCGAGTTGACTATCAATGCACCCATCGTTTCCAAGAAAGACTTCTCCCTGAATTTCAGCGGCAACGTTGCCTACAACCGCAATGTGGTCACCGACCTCGGCGGTCTGGACTACCTCCCCGGAACGTACTCCGGATGGGCATCCAGCGAAATGACTATGGACTACATAGTCGAGAAGGGCAAGCCTCTCGGAAACATCTATGGCTTCGTGAGCGACGGACGCTACGAGGTGAGCGACTTTGACTACGTCAACGGCAAATGGCAGCTCAAGGATGGAGTTGTGGACGGATCCACCTACATCGGAACCGACTATATGCGTCCCGGCGCTATGAAACTCAAGGATATTGCCGGAGCTTTAGACGAACACGGCAATCCTATCCCCGACGGCAAGATCGACTCCAGCGATATGACCGTCATCGGCAACGCCCTGCCGTTCCTCACCGGAGGTTTCTCCCTGAGCGGCTATCTCAAAGGCTTCGACTTCAGCGCCAACTTCAACTATATGGTTGGCAACGATGTGTACAACGCCAACAAGATCGATTTCACGTCTTCCCGCAACAAGACCACTCCCCGCAACCAGATGAAGGGAATGGAGGTCGGCAACCGCTGGACCAACGTCAACTGGGAGACCGGTGAAATCATTACCGATCCCGACGCCCTCGCCGCTCTCAACGCCGGCACCACAATGTGGAGCCCCGCAAGCTATCGCGCAGTGCTTACCGACTGGGCCGTAGAAGACGGATCTTTCCTCCGCCTGCAGAGCGCTACCATAGGCTACACCATCCCCGAGGCGCTGACCGAGAAGATTCATTTGCGCAAGGCACGTGTTTACGTTACGGGCACCAACCTGTTCTGCCTGACCAAGTACTCGGGCTTCGACCCTGAAGTTGATACGCGTCGCACCACTCCTCTCACACCTGGCGTAGATTATTCCGCTTACCCCAAGAGCATCGGCTTCGTGGCCGGTGTGAATCTCACATTCTAATTGCCGACGAAGATGAAAAAGATATTTAAGTATTTGATCGGTTTCGCAGCAGCGGCAGCAGTCGTTTCTTCCTGCGATGATTCATTTCTGAAGCCTTCATCCCCTTCGGCTTTTGAAAACGGGGATGTTTACTCCAACTACGACCTTGCCGAAGGCGCTATACTTGGAATCTACCAGACTTTCACCCTCGACCTGAGTTATCGTAACAGGGTTATCTGCTGGTATGGTTTCAACACCGACATCGAGTGGTACAACACCTACGATCCCACCTCCGACAAGGGCCGCATCACCAACTACAACACCGACCCTACCAGCACCGAGCTCGGTAAGGACGGAGGACCTTTCTCCCTGATGTACAGAGGCGTAGAGCGCTGCAACCTGACCATCGAAGGGCTCGAGCAATTTGCCGACCTCCAGGGCGACCCCAATATGCAGTACCTCTGGGGCGAGGCTCTCACCCTCCGCGCTATGTTATACTACGACCTTACCAAGATTTGGGGAGATGTTCCCGCGCGCTTCACTTCCGTGACCTCGGAGACCCTCTATCAGAGCAAGCAGTGCCGTGACAGCATTTACGTGCGCATACTCGGCGACCTCGACAAGGCAATCCAGGTACTGCCCTATCCCGGCAAGACCGCAGCCACCTCGCGCACCGACCGCGTGAACAAGGCGTTCGCCGAAGGTCTCTACGCCAGAATTGCCCTTGCTGCTTCCGGGTCCGCCCTGCGTCCCGACGACGGGATGGTGGGAACCGGAGACCTTGGGAAAGTGCGTACGAGCACCTGCCCCGAGCTGCAGAAGAGCGTACTTTATCCCAAGGCTCTTGTCTATCTCAAAGATGTTATCGAAAACGGAGGGTGCAGTCTGGATCCAAGCTTCGCAGCTTACTGGTCGCGCCAGAACACCATCAACAACCTCAATTTCGACGGTGAAACCCTGTTCGTACTGCCCTTCGGAGAGAGTCGCGGACGCTGGAACACCACCTTCGCAGTACGAGGTGAAGCCAGCACCATCTTCGGTTCTTCCGCCCGTGGCGGAGCCGCCGGCCCCACTCCTTTTATGTGGTGGAAGTACGACGAGAACGACGTGCGCCGCGATATTACCTGCGTCAACTGGAAGTTCGCCAACGACAAAGATTCAGTGGACGGATACAAGATAGGCGGCATAGCCTCCTGGTACTTCGGCAAATTCCGCCTGGACCAGACCCCCGGCTACGAAGGGACCACCGATGACGGCATCAAGCCTGCTGTAATGCGCTATGCCGACGTGCTCCTGATGGCTGCCGAAATCGCCAACGAACTGGGAGACCTCTCAGCTGCCAGGGAATACTTCCTGCCCGTGCGCTTACGTGCCTTCACCGGCCACCCCGACCAGGCCGAGGACTACGTAAACGGCCTCAATTCCAAGGACAAGATGTTCAACGCCATCGTTGACGAGCGTGCACTTGAATTCTGCGGCGAGTTCCTCCGCAAGGGCGACCTTATCCGATGGGGTATGCTCAAGAGCAAGATGGACGACGCCAAGGCGGAAATGTTCAAGCTCCGCAATCTTGAGGCTCCTTACAACTATATGACCGGAGACGTGTACTGGAAAGTCGAAGACGGCGCAGTGACCATCTACGGGTACAAGAAAGGCGAAACTGCCGCTCCCCAGGGCGACTGGGAAGACGAAAAAGAGTACATTACCAAAGTGAGCAACAGCACCGGTTCTCCTATGGGTCTGTATGACGACCGTATCAACGGCCTCTACGTCAACAACCCCGAGGAGTATATGTTCTGGCCCATCTTCAAGTCTCTCGTCGACGGCAGTAAGGGACAACTGAAAAACGATTACCATTACGCAGACTAATATGAGAACCAAGAATATATTCCGGATTGCGCTTTGCGCGCTTGCGGTGCTTCTGGCCGCAGGATGTACAAAAGAGTTCCAGGAAGTGACCCAACTCTCCCTCGAACGCTGCATCCAGCCTATCAACCTGGGCGCCCGCACAATCAGTTCTCTCGGCAACGTCGTGAACTTCTCCTGGGATACGACCAAGGATGTCGAGGAATACGAACTCATAGTTTTCGAGTACGACACCGACAAGGCCAACGGAGAGGGCTCACAGGTAGCCAGCTTCATAGTACCGGCCGACCAGGTACCCTACCAGGCCACACTGGAAGAAGATCTCAAGTGCGGTTTTAAAGTACGCGGTAAGAGCTCCAAGTGCGAGCCTTCCAACTGGGCCTACTTCGACAGCAACTTCCGCACCTATGCCGTCAAGGACAATCTCTTCCTCAAGGCCGTTTCGAAGACCTCGAGCAGCCTGACCCTGTCCTGGTCGAAGGATGTTAACGACTACACCGACGTAGAACGCATCGAATGCACTCCCGTCAAGGGCGGCAAGGCCATCGTCTACACTCTCACCGATGCCGACAAGTCGGCCGCCAGCGCCACTGTCCCCGGACTCGCTCCTTCTACCGAATACAGCGTGGTACTCTTCTTCAAGAGCGCCAGCCGCGGCGCCCTGGACGCCTGGACCCTTCCCGATGCTTCAAGTGTCGTTACCGTATCCGACGCTGCAGCCCTCAAAGAGGCTATGGTCAACGGCGGCAACGTGTTCGTGAGCATCTCGGGTTCACCCTATGAGGTGGGCAGCATCAAGCCTGTGAGCGGTTTCCGCGTGCTGGGCGAGACCGATGCCGAGGGCAACCGTCCCGTCATCTGGTGCGACGTCAAGCTGGGTGAAGACTACACCGGAGGCGACTTCTATGCCGAGGGTGTAGAATTCAACGGCCAGGAGGGCAAGTATTCCCGCATCTTCGAGCACAACGGCGGCACCATCAACGTGAGCAGCATCAAGCTCGTCAACTGCGCCATAACGAACTACTCCGCCGGCCTGTTCTACGACAACAACTCCAACCCTATGACCCTGGGCGAGTTTGTTATGGAAGGCTGCGAGATGCACGACATCTCGGGCGGCAGCGGCGACTGCTTCGACGTCCGCCAGAGCTGCACCATCAACAACATTTCGCTGGTCAACAACACCATTTACGACGGTGTACGTACATTGTTCCGTCTGGACGCCGGTCTTACCCTGGGCGATATGACCTTCGAGAACAATACTGTAAAGAACATCGCCAACTTCGACAACAGCAACTGCCGCGGTATCTTCGCAGTACGCTCTCAGGTAAATCGTTTCTCCCTCAAGAAGAACCTCTTCCTCCACGAGAACGACGCCAATCCCGACGCCGCCACCCTGCGTTCGCAGCTCTTCCAGTCCAACGCCGCCACGCTTATGCCTACCAGCCTCGACGCTGCCGACAACTATGTCTTCGTGCACGGGGCCGACTTCTTCAAGCAGTGCTCCGCGGCAGATGCTGCGGTAACAGAGCTTGACGAGGATCCCTGCTTCAATTCCAAGGGCAACTACTTCAACCTGTCCAACCAGGAACTAGCCGAGAAGCAGATCGGTGCCGCCAAGTGGTGGAACGCCTTCGTGCAGGAGGTTGAAGATCTCACCCAAAATGCACTAGAGGGCGCCCACACCTGGAATCTCCAGGATGCCAAGCTCTTCGCAGGCGAGGTCAAGAGCACCCGTGTGCGCGATGAGCTGCTGCTGGTGGCCAGCGAGCAGGTTCCGATGAACACCGACGGTGCCATCAACTTCCTGAGCGCAGCACCCACCAACAGCAAGGGCGTCCCCACCGACGGCTACATTTCCTTCATAGTCAGCAAGGCCGGTTCCGTGGACCTCGAGATCGCCGACAGTGAAGGCAAAGGCAACGGTGTCAAGGTGGCTCTCATAGACGGCAAGGGCTTCTCCATAATGGGCGGAGTCGTTGCTTCTGCCGCCGGCAGCGGAGTCCAGAAAGTAGTGGTCAGTCCGGTAAGCGGCGAAGGCATCGTTTACATCTATCCCACAGGCCCCGTGAGCATCCTTAAACTCGCCTGGAGCAAAGATACCAGCGCCGGCGACAAGGTACTCCCTTCGCCTGTGCCGAGCGTCGAGCCCGTTACCCTGACCGAGGGCGACGAGACTGCCGTTACCATCACCTGGGAGGCCGTTAGGAACGCCGCCAGCTACGTGGTGGTCTTCAACAAGAAGTCTTACGAGCCCCAGACCGAACTCAGCTTCACCGTTCCCGCCGAGGAAATAGCGGCTCTCAAAGCCGGACTCTACAGCTTCAGTGTAACGGCGAATCCCGCATCGGGCGACATTTACTACACCAAATCCGAGCCCGGTACTGCTTCCTTCGCCATCCAGCCCAAGGGTGGCGGCGGCGGAGAGGCGGTCACAGTTACCAAGACCTGGGACTTCTCCCTGCCCGACTGGCAGGATGCGTTCGCAAGATACGGCGCCCTCAACACCGACATCACCAACTGGGACCTCACTCACGATGACCTTACCATCTTCTCCACTGCCAAGAGCAAGTACAACACTACCTTCTTCCAGTGGGGCGGCAAGGGCAGCACGTCCGACCGCTATATGAAGTTCACCGCTCCAGAACAGGGCGTACTCAAGGTATGGGCGTCCAACACCGGAAGCTCCGAAGACCTGACCCGTCTCGTAGCCGTGAATGTGAACAACGAAGAGCAGACGGTTCCCGCCGGTACACCTTCCTCCGCCGAGCCTACAGTGGCCGAGTTCAACGTCCCCGCCGGCGAAGTGTATGTCTATGCTTCCGGCAACGCTCTCCGCTTCTACAAGCTTGAGTTCACCTACACTACTTCCGGCGAGCCTGCAGTCGAGCCAGTTGAGTATGACTGGAACTTCTCCGATACCGACTGGATTGCCGCCTTCCAGGCCAACTTCACAGCCATCAACAACAACGAGGCTAAAGACTTCTCGCTCAATGGTCTCGATGTCGTTTCCGGAGGCAGTTCCCTCAAGTACAACGTGCATCCCAACGGTTCATACTTCATCCAGATGGGAGGTAAGGGAACGGCTAGCGTGAGGGCATTCCAGTTTGATGCTCCTTCGGGCGGAAAGGTCAGCGTCTGGGCCACCAATACCGGAGACTCCGATGCACTGGACCGTACCGTGGCAATAGCCCTGGACGGCGCTGAGCTTGAAGCCCAGCCCGGCGGATATGCCAAGAAGGACGGAGGTCACCAGCTTGACTTCACCATCCCTTCAGGCGGCCGCGTGGCCATCTACGGACCGGTCAACGGCCTCTGCTTCTATCAGATACACTTTAGCAACAAGTAATTTTTCCTGGGGAGCCGGGCCTGACCGCCCGACTCCCTCCCAAATCAATCAATTTAGTTATGAGCTTTATCAACCCCGATTTTATGCTCCAGACGGAGACAGCGCGCAAGCTCTTCCACGAGCACGCCGAAAAGATGCACATCATCGACTACCACTGCCACCTGGTACCTCAACAGATTGCCGAGAACATCCAGTTCCGCGACATTACCCAGCTCTGGCTGGTGGACGGGCACTACGGCGACCACTACAAATGGCGCGCAATGCGCGGCAACGGTGTATCCGAAGATTACCTCACAGGCGGCAAGTACAGCTCCTGGGAGACCTTCCGGAAATGGGCTGAAACCGTGCCCTACACAATGCGTAATCCCCTTTACCACTGGACGCATCTGGAGTTGAGCCGGGTATTCGGAATCGACAAGCTCCTCTGCCCCGCCACCGCCCGCGAAATTTTCGAAGAGTGCAACGCCAAACTCGCCACTCCCGAATTCCGCGGCCAGGCGCTCATACGCAAGTTCAATGTGGACGTAGTATGTACTACCGACGACCCTGCCGACGACCTGCGCTGGCACAAGAAGATAGCCGCCGAGCCTTTCGGCACCAAGGTCATTCCTGCCTGGAGGCCCGACAAGGCTATGGCGATTGAAAATCCCGAGAGCTACAAGGCCTACCTCAAGCAGCTGGGAGAAGCCGCCGGCAAGGAGATCGACTCCTACGCCGACCTCCAGGAGGCCCTCAAGATAAGGCACGACTTCTTTGCCGCAAACGGCTGCAAACTGTCCGACCACGGACTGGAGACCTTCTATGCTGCCGACTACAAGGAGCTTGAAATCGAACTCATATTCAAGAAAGTGCTTATGGGCATAGCCCCCGGCCCGCGCGAGCTGGAGAAGTTCCGCAGCGCATTCCTCCACGACCAGGCGGTAATGGACGCCGAAGCCGGCTGGACACAGCAGTTCCACGTGGGCGCTATCCGCAACAACAACTCCAAGATGTTCGGTCTGGTTGGCCCCGACACAGGATTTGACGCCATTCACGACCTGCCCACCGCAGCTGCGGGACACAAGTTCCTGGATCGTCTTGCAAGCGAAGACAAACTCGCAAAGACCATACTCTACTGTCTCAATCCCAAGGACAACGAGGTTATGATGACTATGGCCTACACCTTCAACGACGGCACCGTTCCCGGCAAGATGCAGTTCGGAAGCGGCTGGTGGTTCCTCGATCAGGAAGACGGTATGCGCAAGCAAATGAACGCCCTGAGCAACCTGGGCCTGCTGAGCCGCTTTGTGGGTATGCTTACCGATAGCCGCAGTTTCATCAGCTATCCTCGTCACGAATACTTCCGCCGCATACTCTGCGACGTGGTGGGCACCGACGTGGAGAACGGCAAGCTCCCTGCCTCCGAGCTCGATTTCCTCGGACAGATGATAGAAGATATCTGCTACAACAACGCCAAGAACTATTTCCAATTCTAATCCTGTCATTTCGAGCGAAGTCGAGAAATCCGAAGTTGAGATATTTATGAAGTACATAAAGATAAATCCCGATGACAACGTAGCCGTGGCCCTGCAGGACCTGCAGGCAGGTGAATGCGTAGAAGGGGTAAGCCTCAAGACCGACATACCCAGAGGGCATAAGATTGTCCTGGACGACCTCGCCGAGGGGCAGAATGTCGTCAAGTACGGCTTTCCCATCGGCCACGTCACCCGCCCTGCGCAGGCAGGCACGATGGTCGACCACAGTTGTATCAAGACCAATCTCGAGGGTCTGCTGGACTATAGCTTCTCCCCCGCCCTCGTAGAGATTCCCGAGGCGGCGCAGAAGCGCAGTTTCCGTGGTTTCCGCCGCGCCGACGGCCAGGTGGGTATCCGCAACCAGATATGGGTCATCCCCACCGTAGGGTGCGTGAACGGCATCTGCGAGGAAATCGTACGCCGCTTCAAGGAAGAGCTCGCCGCCGGAGGAGACAGCCTCCTGTCTCCTGTTCGTAAGGGCCAAAGTCGGCAGGACGCTGTCTCTTCCGGCAGCTCCGTCGATGCCATAATTGCATTCCCTCATAACTACGGCTGCTCGCAGCTTGGCGACGACCACGAGAATACGCGCACAGTGCTCGCCGATATGGTGCATCACCCCAACGCCGGCGGCGTGCTGGTGGTGAGCCTGGGTTGCGAGAACAATCAGCTCGATGCCTTCCGTGAGCTTGTGGGCCCCGTTGACGAGAGCCGGGTACGAATGTTCGTCACCCAGAAAGTAAGCGACGAAATAGAGTACGGACTTCAGCAACTCCGTGAGATATACGCAGTTGCAAGCAAGGACGTGCGTGAGGAAGTTCCCGTGAGCGAACTGCGCGTGGGCCTTAAATGCGGCGGCTCCGACGGCCTGAGCGGCATCACCGCCAATCCCCTGCTCGGGGTATTTTCCGACTGGATCGTGGCACAGGGCGGCACCACCGTCCTCACCGAAGTTCCCGAGATGTTCGGGGCCGAAACCATACTTATGAACCGCTGCCAGGACGAGGCTACTTTTGACAAAACCGTCGCGCTCATCAACGACTTCAAGGAATACTTCATCAAGCAGGGTATGCCGGTATACGAGAACCCCTCTCCCGGCAACAAGGCCGGAGGCATCAGCACACTTGAAGAGAAGAGCCTCGGCTGCACGCAGAAGTGCGGCAAGAGCATCGTGCGCGGTGTGCTCAAGTACGGTGAACGCCTGAGCGTCAAAGGTTTGAACTTGCTGTCCGCACCCGGCAACGACCTGGTGGCTTCGACTGCCCTTGCTGCTTCGGGTTGCCAGATCGTGCTCTTCACTACCGGCCGCGGCACCCCCTTCGGGAGCTTCGTCCCCACTATGAAGATTTCCACCAACACCCCTCTGTACGAGGGCAAACCTGGCTGGATCGACTTCAACGCCGGGGTGCTTGCCCAGGATGAGGGTATGGATTCCGTAAGCAAACGGTTCATCGACTTCGTGCTCGCCGCAGCAAGCGGAGAGGCGGTGAACAACGAAAAGAACGGCTACCGCGAAATCGCCATATTCAAGAGCGGAGTAACATTGTAACAAACATCAACACAATATTATGAATACAAAGCATTACACTGCCCCCCAGGCAGAATGGCTCGAAGCAGTAAACGCCAGCTGCTTCCTCGTAGAGAGCCCCGGCGCAACAATCCCCGAGCTGGGAGAAGATGGAACTCAAATCGTATGGTAAGGAGGAACGAGTTATGAAAAAGATTTTCGTATTTACCATCGCAGCTCTTTCGCTGCTCGTTGTATCCTGCAACAAAGAAGTGGCCCCGGAGACTAACCTGCCTCAGGACGCTCCCGCAGCCACCGTCGAAAAGACCTTCTCCGTATCTGTTCCCCAGGGCAGCAAAACCGAGCTCGTCCAGCCCAAGAAAGTTGTCTGGTCAGAGGGCGATGCAATCTCCGTAGTAGCCGCCGGGTCCGAGAATGTTTACACCTTCACTCTCAAGGATGGCGCCGGCCAGGCCACAGCCACTTTCAACGGCACCGTTGCCGACGTGGATAAAGAAGAAACGACTTTCTATGCAATTTATCCCGATGCAGCGACCATCGACCCCAAAGACAAGAATCGTCCCCTCTCCGCAGGAAACGTTACGGTGATGGTGGATCATCAGGTAGCTGAAACGGTGGCTGCCGTCAAGGACGGATTCAGTTCCACCCACGCCATAATGGTGGCCAAGTCAGACAGCGACGGCAATCTCGCGTTCCACTTCGGAACGGCCTTCTTCAAGATCAAGATAAGCGCAGAGAATGTAAAATCCATCAAGTTCGAGAGCAGCGGCTCCGCACGCTTCCGCGGCCGTCCTTCGTTCAGCACCACCACGTTTGAAACTACCGATGTCCAGAGCGCAAAGGCGGACATCACTCTCCTTGCCGACGGCACTCTGGAGAAGGACGCGGTGTATTATGTTCCCGTTCAGACCAAGCAGTCGAGCGTCAAGACCCTTACTCTCACATTCAATTGTGCAGACGGTTCGGTGGCATCAGTATCCACCACTTCCCTTAACTCCAAGACTCTTCAGAACGGCTTGATTTACGACCTCGGGTGCCCCGCGGTCAGTTTCGATCCCGTAATCGAGGCCTCTGGAGTAACTCTTGAAGCCGATGCTACTTCCGCCTCCATCGCTTATGAGATCACCAATCCCAAGGCTGGCGGAGCCCTTACGGCCGCCCTTGCCGAAGAATGCGACTGGCTCACTGTCGGCGCGGTCAGCGATGATGACGTCCGGCTTACGGCCACCGCCAACACCGGATATGCACGCAGCGCCGAAGTAATACTTACCTACACCTACAGCGGAGGATCCGTTACAAAGAACGTTACCGTCAGCCAGAAGGCTTCCGCCTCCGCCGGAGAGTCACACGTACGCGTTTTCTATTACAATTCCAGCAAGGTCGCCCAGGATCTCCTGGACGGAGAGGCCGGCGGTAATTATTTCACTCCTTCCGGCACCACCGATCTCGGAGGAGATTACAACATCACCAGCTGGGAAATCGGTGAATACTCTTCAAACAGGGGTGTTAAACTGAACAGCACAGGATACTTGAACTTCAAGACATCCGCTACGCTCAACAGCACCGTTCGTTTCTGGTACATAAGGAGGAAGTCCGGCAGTTCCGCCAAGATTGGCCTCTACGCCGGAAGTACTGAAGTAACCGTCATAGATTCCCCTTGGGACAACTGGGCTGACTCAGGCGAAATAGAGCTTGAAAAAGATACTGCCTACACCATCAAGCAAAGCAGCGGCGAACAGGCCCTCCTGCTTGTTATAGTGAACGAAACAGAATAATCCCAAGCTGATTCACAATGACACTGAAAATCAATCCTATGACTGATTATCAACGTCCACTCTGCGAAACTGAGGAATACGTTTCAAGCCTTGCGCTTCTTGCGGGCAGCGACCTAACGGACGAGGGAGCAGGAGATATCCTGACTCCCGGCGAAATATACGACCTTTAACCACAGCAGCGATGAAAAAGATTCTTTACTCAATTATGAGCATCGCCGCTGTGGCGATAACGGCGTGCCAACCCAAAGAGGCGTTCGAGGCGCCCGGTGCAGGTAAACTTATCCCCTTGACAATCTCGGCAGAGCAGCCCTCCACCAAAACCTTCATCCAGGAGGCGGAAGGCGGCTGGCAACCCTACTGGAACGAGAATGACTCGATCTTCGTCAATCCGGTTATAAACAACGACTACGCAAAGCAGTACACGTTTATCAATCAGTCCGGCGAGAGCACAACCGGCTCTTTTACCGGATCTATCGAGGCCGAAGACGGAGCCCTTGCGATCTATGCCCACAGGCCCAAGAAAGCAGCCCGCAGCGGAGCGATATTCAAGTTCGACATTGCCTCTGAACAGACCATCGACAATCTCGGCACCTTCGACACTTCCTGCGACGTGCTTATTTCCGACAAGCTGGATGTTACTGTCGAGAACCAGAAGGCCGTAACTGCCGACAAACTCCACTTCAACCGCGTAATGGCAATTGTCAAAGTGGTTGTCACCGATGCTACTACCGGCAGCAAGCTTAACGGTAAATCGATTAAAAGCATAAAGCTTACCGCCTCTAACACTACCCTGAGCGGTCGTGTGAGGGTTAACGTTACTTCTGCGGTGATCGATGGTTGGGAAAGCGACCAAAAGTACAATTACGTCGGTGCCGCCTACGATGGCTCGGAATGGTCGGCAGACGGCTCGACAGGAGCTTTCATTATCACAAATCCCGCTACTCTGGAGCGCGGTTCAACACTGACGCTGGACGTTATCACTGATGACAATTCCCTGGCTGTTTCCCGAAATGTAACATTGGCTGAAGCCATCAAGCTCGAAACAGGCAAGATTGCCACTCTCAACTTCAGGATCGCCGATGCCGACGTTTACAACCCCGCCGATATCGGAGAGCCCATTACCTGGGACTTCTCCGAAAAAGCCTGGCAGAATCAGTTCGCAAAGCTCGGAAGCGCCACCACCGAACTGGCGGCTGTGTCGCTGGAATTCGCCGACCTCAGTATCGAGGCCGACGCCAAGAGCAAATACGGCACGACCTACTTCCAGCCCAGCAATCCCGGAAGCACGAGCAAGAACCGCTTCAAGTTCAGCGTGAACGAGGCAGGTACCGTAACCGTCATCGAGTCCCACACCGGTTCTACCGCTCCCAACCCTATCCGAAGCATAGTGGTCAGCAACAACGGCGTCGAGACGAGCATCGAGGGCAGTGTGAATTCGAAGGACCAGAAGTCCTGCTCATACAATGTTACTCCCGGTGATGTGTACGTATGGGGAACCGGAGCTGCACGCTACTACAAGATTATCTTCACTCCCGGAAAGACCGTCGAGCCCGAAGATCCAGATGATCCCGAGCAGCCTTCGGAGTCTGCTGAACTCGAATGTACTAATCCGCCTGCAACAGGCACCGTGGATCCCACCAAGATGTACGGATTCGCCGAAGCCGGCGGCGTTACCGGAGGAGAAGGTGCCACAGGTGCAAATATCCTTCATTTTAATGACGGCAAGGCCCTCCAGACCTGGCTGCTCGCCCGCGCCAAATCAGAAGGCAAGAAGTACAACGGAACTCCTACCATCATTTGGCTGAGCGGCACTTTCGGGCCCGGTGACGGCCGCGACTTCAGCGAGGCTCATCCCTGGTTTGACGTTAAGGAAGTGAGCAACATCAGCTTCTACGGCATCGACAGCTTCGTGATGGACCGCATCGGACTCTTCCTTGTGCGCTCGAAGAATATTATCATACGTAATATCAATTTCCAACAGCCCAAGGCAAACAACGGTGCAGATGCCATCAGCATGCAAGAATCCGAGGGTGTCTGGGTTGACCATTGCACCTTCACATCTCTCAATCAGACAAAGGATTACGAGGATGGAAGCACCGATATCACCCACGCCTCCAAGAATGTTACCGTCAGCTGGTGCCGGTACATAAAGACGCAGAAGAGTTGCCTTGTAGGCCACTCCAACAGCGCAAGCGCCGATGCGGCAATCACCGCCACATTCCACCATAACTGGTTTGACGGTTCCAGTTCGCGCCACCCGCGCGTGCGCTTCGGCTGGGCACACGTGTACAATAACCTCTACGACGGATGCACCACCTACGGCGCAGGCTCTGCATACGGGGCAAAGGTACTGGTTGAATACAACTACTTCGACGCAGTCCAGCTGCCTACAGACATTTGTACATACCCCGCCAAGGAGAGCAACGAATCCAACCTGCAGGGCAGCGTGGCGGGCTATCTCTACCCTACCGAGAACGTGTACGTCAACCGTCCCGCCAAGGCAAAGGATCCGTACCCGCTCAGCAACGTGAAGTACAAGTCCTACAATGGTGAAACTCTCTCTACTCCTTTGACATACAACGACTTCAAGCCTTCATACAGCTACGTCGTGACCCCTGCCGCCGACGTTCCCGAAATAGTCAGAGCCAACGCCGGTTACGGAAAACTCGGCTGGACCGAAGCTCCCGTTGCCGTCAACAACGGCGATGTCTCCGGTTACAATGGTTCCGACGATAATCCTACCGATCCCGATCCCGACGACCCGGACGACCCCGACAATCCCATAGTGCAGGACGGAGCCCATACCCACGTTTTCTATTATGATTCAAGCAGTAAGGCTGTCAATCTTACCGACGGAACCGCGGGCAGCTATTTCACCGCTACGGCCAAAACCGACCTTGGAGGTGATTATGGGATAAGCGATTGGAGCATAGCCGGATACAGTTCCACAAAGGGAGTCAAGATGAACAGTACCGGCGCGGTTACTTTTACCACTTCTTCTGCACTTAATTCCACAGTAGAATTCTGGTTTATCCGTCGTAAGAGCGGAGACACGTCCGCCAGGATACAATTGGTTCCTGCATCCGGTGAGGCGGTTGTATTAAGTTCCCCTTACGATCAGCCTGGCGACTCCGGCGAGCTCAACCTGGAGAAGGGCACTTCTTACACAATTAAACAAGACAACAAGGAGCAAGCCCTTCTGCTTGTAATAGTCAAAGAAACAGAATAAACATTTACTTATATGGAAAGATTAAACCGTACCTCCGCCCCCCAGGCAAAAAGCTACACCGAGAAAGTGATTCAGTTCGGTGAGGGCAATTTCCTCCGCGCATTCATTGAGTGGATTATCTGGAAGACCAACCAGAAAACCGACTTCAACGGCAGCGTGGTAGTTGTCCAGCCCATCGAGAAAGGAATGGTCAGCTGGCTCAACGAGCAGGATGGCCTCTATCACTTAAACCTCCAGGGCCTGCAGAACGGCGAGCCCGTCGACAGCGTGGACCTGATTGATGTTATCTCCCGGGGCATCAACCCCTACGAGGACTTCCAGGCCTACCTCAAGCTGGCCGAGCAGCCCGAAATGCGCTTCGTGATTTCCAATACCACCGAGGCCGGAATCGCTTTCGACCCCGCCTGCAAGATTGACGACGCTCCCTGTTCATCTTATCCCGGCAAGCTCACCCAGCTGCTCTTCCACCGCTGGGAGTGCTTCAAGGGCGACCCTTCCAAGGGCTTCATCATTTTCCCTTGCGAACTCATTTTCGAGAACGGCAAGCATCTTAAAGAGTGCATCCGTCAGTACATCGAGCTCTGGAAACTCCCCGAGGATTTCCGCAACTGGTTCGAGAACTGCTGCGGTGTGTACAGCACTCTGGTTGACCGTATCGTCCCCGGATATCCCCGCGACACCGCCGAAAAACTCTGCGAGAGAGCCGGTTATCAGGACAACCTCCTGGACAAGGCTGAGATATTCCACCTCTGGGTGATCGAGGCTCCCAAGGAAGTAGCCGCCGAATTCCCCGCCGACAAGGCAGGCCTGAACGTGCTCTTCGTACCCTCCGAAGCTCCTTACCACGAGCGCAAGGTTACCCTTCTTAACGGTCCTCATACCGTTCTCAGCCCCGTGGGCTACCTGAGCGGCCTTAACACCGTCAAGGAGTGCTGCGAAGACCCCGTGATCGGTAAATATGTACACAAAGTGATGTTCGAAGAACTCCTGCCCACCCTCAACCTGCCCAAGGAAGAGCTGGAGAAGTTCGCTTCCGACGTTATGGAACGCTTCCGCAATCCCTTCGTCAAGCACTTCGTAACATCCATTATGCTGAATTCCTTCCCCAAGTTCAAGACCCGCGACCTGCCCGGCCTCAAGACTTACCTCGAGCGCAAGGGTGAGCTCCCCGTGGGCCTGGTGCTCGGCCTGGCCGGCATCATCACCTACTACAAGGGCGGCAAGAGGGGCGACGACGAAATCGTTCCCAACGACGATCCCAAGATTGTCAGCCTGCTCCAGGACCTCTGGGCTACGGGCGACGTTGCAAAGGTAGCCGAAGGCGTACTCGCCGCCGACTTCATTTGGGGCGAAGACCTCAACGCCATTCCCGATCTTACCCGTTTCCTCACCAAAGCCCTCGCCCTCATACAGATGGAAGGTATGCGTGCAGCAGTAAAAGCTATAGTATAACCCTATGAGTACCCAGACCAAATTAATGACCAACTGGCGGTGGTGGATTTGCAGCCTGCTGTTCGTGGCTACCACTGTCAATTATCTGGACAGGCAGGTGCTCTCGCTCACCTACGAGGAGTTCATCAAGCCCGAGTTCCACTGGACCGACGCCAATTACGGCACCATCACCAGCTTCTTCTCCATCTTCTACGCTATCTGCTGCCTGTTTGCAGGTAAGTTTGTAGATTGGATGGGCACCAAGAAGGGCTACCTCATCGCCATAGGCGTGTGGTCGATGGGTGCGTGCCTGCACGCAGCCTGCGGCTGGGCCACCACCCATATCGTAGGGCTCGACTCCGTGGCCGCAATGAGGGCCGTAGAAGCGGGATCCAACATCGCGCTGGCCGTGTCCACCACGTCGGTGTACCTGTTCCTGTTGTGCCGCGGCATCCTGGCCCTCGGCGAGGCGGGCAACTTCCCCGCCGCCATAAAGGTCACCGCCGAGTACTTCCCCAAGAAGGACAGGGCATTCGCCACTTCCATCTTCAATGCCGGAGCCTCCGTAGGCGCTCTCGCCGCTCCGCTGCTCATACCGCCGCTGGCCGTCAAATTCGGCTGGGAGATGGCTTTCATCATCATCGGCGGACTGGGTTTCATATGGATGTTCTTCTGGGCGTTTATGTATGACAAGCCCGAAAAGAGCAAACGCGTAAACGAGGCCGAACTCTCCTACATCCACCAGGACGACGCCGAAGAAGCCGCGGCCAAGGCCGCTGAGGCTTCCGCCGCACCCGAGAAGGCCATCCCCTTCATCAAGTGCTTCAAGTACAAGCAGACCTGGAGCTTTATCGCGGGCAAGTTCTTCACCGACGGTGTATGGTGGTTCTTCCTGTTCTGGGCGCCCTCGTATTTCAGCAACCAGTTCCACGCTCCAGCCACTTCTCCCCTGGGCCAGTGGCTTATATTCACCCTGTATCTCATAGTGACGATCATTTCCATCGGCGGAGGATACCTGCCCAAGGTTTTCGTCGACAAGAGGGGTATGAATCCCTATGCAGGACGAATGCTCGCAATGCTCATATTCGCATTCTTCCCTCTGGCCGCACTGTTCGCCCAGCCGTTAGGAATCCGCTTCGACAGCCCCTGGTGGCCCGCTATCCTCATCGGTCTGGCAGGCGCCGGGCATCAGGCGTGGAGCGCCAATCTCTTCTCTACCATAGGCGATATGTTCCCCAAGAGCACCATAGCCACTATCACCGGTATAGGTGCAATGGCCGGAGGTATCGGATCTATGATCATCCAGAAGGTAGCAGGTAACCTGTTCACCTACGCCGAGACCCAGGGCGCCGCTTTCACCTTCCTCGGATTCGAAGGCAAGCCCGCCGGTTACTTCATTATGTTCTGCTTCTGCGGACTGGCATACCTCATTGCCTGGAGCATTATGAAGTCGCTGGTACCCAAGTACAAACCAATTGAAGCATAAGCGATGAGACGTCTTATCATACCGCTTCTGGTCCTGCTCTCCCTCGGAGCCTGCAAACAAGCATCCGAGGGCGGAGTTATGGCCCGCGCCGTCCCCGAAAGGGCCGACGACTTTGTGTTTGAAAACGACCTTGTGGCCGGACGCTTCTACGGAGAGGCCCTTGAAGGCAACCCCACCTCGCCCGGCATCGACATCTGGGTAAAGAAACCCGGTGCGCTCGTGGCCGACGAATGGTACAAAGGCGCGCTGGAAGATCCCGACTATTACCACCACGATCACGGTGGAAAGGACTGCTACAAGGTGGCCGTTTCGCTCGGCGGAGGCGCTTCTGCCCCGCTGATCTGCGACACTCTCCGTTATCCCGCTACGAATTACCGCTCGTACGAGATTCTGGAGCAGAAGCCTTCCAAGGTAGTTTTCGTACTGCACTATCCCGAGTGGGAGGCGGTGCCCGGCATTCAGGTGACTCTTGACAAGAAAGTCACGGTCCGCCCCGGAACATATTTCTGCGAGGTCGAAGACTGCTATGTGTTCAGCGGCTCCGAGACTCTCACCGTCGCCGCCGGCATCAACCGCCATCCCGCCCAGCAAACCATCGAGAACGAGATGTGCGGATCCGACCGGTACGCCATTTGGGAGAAAGCATCGGACCAGAGCATCGAGCCCGAAAACGGTATGCTCGGCGTTGCTGTGATTATGAAGGGCGCTCACTGGGCCGGAGCATCTACCGACGGCCTTCACGGCTTGTGTACCAAGCAGATACACAGTGGGGAGACTCTCCGGTACAAGTTCGGTTCCTGCTGGTCCAAGGGTAACATCAAGACCTGCGAAAGCTGGTTTGAAACTGTAAATAAGCAATGAACGATTTGTTTTCACTCAAAGGGTGCAACGCCTGGATTACAGGTGCCGCCTACGGAATAGGTTTTTCCATCGCGAAAGCCTTCGTTGAAGCCGGGGCAGACAACATCATCTTCAATACGTCCAACGAGGCCTCGATGCAAAAGGGGCTGGAAGCATACCGCCAGGCGGGCATTGCCAACGTCCACGGATATGTGTGCGACGTTACCGACGAGGCTTCGGTCAAGGCCCTTGTGGAGCGCATCCACGCCGAAGTTGGTCCCATTCACATTCTGGTCAACAACGCCGGCATAATCAAACGTATTCCGATGCACGAGATGAGCCGGGAGGAATTCCAGAGGGTCATTGACATAGACCTTGTGGGCCCGTACATCTGCTCCGCCGCAGTAGTTCCCGAAATGATGGAAAGACGCGAAGGCAAGATAATCAACATCTGCTCTATGATGTCGGAGCTTGGGCGCGAAACAGTGAGCGCCTACGCCGCAGCAAAGGGCGGACTCAAGATGCTCACAAAGAACATCTGCTCCGAATACGGAGAATATAACATACAGTGCAATGGCCTGGGACCCGGATACATAGCCACGCCCCAGACCGCACCGCTCAGGGAAAGGCAGCCCGACGGCAGCCGTCACCCCTTCGACTCTTTCATCTGCGCCAAGACTCCTGCAGGCCGCTGGCTCGATCCCGACGAACTGGCCGGTCCGGCAGTTTTCCTGGCCTCTCACGCTTCGGACGCCGTAAACGGACACATACTGTACGTAGATGGCGGAATACTCGCATATATCGGAAAACAACCATAATAATAGTGATATGAAAATCAATTGTCAAGTAAGACAGGCATCCAGCAATGTGGATGCGAAGCACTACGACACCGAGCGGCTCCGCAAAGAGTATCTCGTTGAGAACCTGATGGTTCCCGACGAAATCAATATGGTGTACTCTATGTTCGACCGCATCATTGCCGGCGGAGCCGTGCCGGTAAATGAAGACCTGCTGCTGAGCGCCCCAGAGGTGCTCCGCGCCGATTTCTTCACCGAGCGCCGGGAGATCGGCATCATCAATGTCGGAGGAACCGGCATAGTGCAGGTAGGTGAAGAAGAATATACCATCCCTTTCAAAGAGGCCCTCTACATTGGCCGCGGCAAACGTCACGTAACTTTCAAGAGCGTCGATCCCGCCCATCCGGCGCACTTCTATTTCTGTTCAGCTACCGCTCACCGCGAGACCGGTGTCAAGCAGGTAACTAAGAAGGACGCGGTGGTTATGCACCTGGGAAGCCTCGAGGAGAGCAACGAGCGTACCATCAACCGCCTGCTGGTCAAGGAGGTAGTTCCCTGCTGCCAGCTGCAGATGGGAATGACCGAACTTGCCCCGGGCAGCACCTGGAACACTATGCCCGCCCACACTCACGACCGCCGTATGGAGGTTTACTTTTACTTCGAGCTGCCCGACAATGCGGCGGTGTGCCACTTCTGCGGAGAACCGCAGGAAACCCGCCATATTTGGATGCATAACGAGCAGGCGGTAATCTCCCCCCAGTGGAGCATTCACAGCGCCTGTGCGACCCGCAATTACACCTTTATCTGGGGAATGTGCGGCGAGAACGACGACTACAATGATATGGACTGGTGCGCAACGGAAGATTTAAGATAAAAAGATATGGCAAAAGTAGTTACATTCGGAGAAGTAATGCTCCGTCTTTCCACCCCCGGTTACCTGCGCTTCAGCCAGGCCAGGCAGTTTGACGCCACATTCGGGGGCGGCGAGGCCAACGTGGCGGTTTCGCTGGCCAATTACGGCGTAGATGCTCAATTCGTAACCCGCCTCCCCAAGAACGACATAGCCGATATGTGCACTGCCGAACTGCGCGGTCTGGGCGTCGGGCTTGACGGAGTGGTTTACGGAGGTGAGCGCGTAGGCATTTATTACCTTGAGACTGGCGCCGTAGCCCGCGGCAGCAAGGTGGTTTACGACCGTGCCCACTCTGCCATCTCCGACATTCAGCCCGGGATGGTCGACTGGCACAAAGTGCTCGAAGGCGCCGACTGGTTCCACTGGACCGGCATCACGCCCGCCCTCAGCCAGGGTGCAGCTGACGCTTGCCTGGAGGCGATCAAGGTGGCCAACGAGTTGGGAGTCAAAGTTAGTTGCGACCTCAACTACCGCAAGAAACTCTGGAAATACGGCAAGAGCGCCTCGGAGGTAATGCCCGCCCTGGTCGAGGGATGCGACCTCATCCTCGGCAACGAAGAAGATGCCGAGAAAGAATTCGGCATCAAGCCCGAGGGCTTCGACGCCGAAAAAACGGGCGGCGAGATTGACCAGAGCCGCTTCGAAAGCGTATGCCGCCAGCTGATGGCGCGTTTCCCCCGCTGCAAGAAAGTAGCGGTAACCCTGCGCGGCTCAATTAATGCCAACCATAACACCTGGGGCGGCGTGCTGTTTGACGGGACCACCCTCTGGCAGAGCAGGCGTTACGACATAACCCACATAGTGGACCGCGTGGGCGGAGGCGATTCGTTTATGGGCGGACTGCTTTACGGTCTGCTCTCCTACCCCACCGACCAGCAGGCCATCGAGTTCGCCGCTGCCGCATCGGCCCTCAAGCATACTATCATAGGCGACTACAACCGCGTTACGGTGGCTGAAGTCGAGGCTCTTATGGCAGGTGGCGGCTCAGGACGCGTCTCCCGTTAAGTCAATTCAATTTACTATGGCTAAATTCAAGAAAATCGATACTCTGAGTATCATTCGCAGCACCGGAATAGTGCCGGTGTTCTACAACTCCGACGTGGAACTGACCAAGAAAGTGGTAAAAGCTTGCTACGACGGCGGCATTCGCGCTTTCGAATTCACCAACCGGGGCGACGGGGCACACAAGGTGTTCGAAGCCCTCATCGCTTTCGTACGCGCCGAATGCCCCGAGATGGCCCTGGGGGCCGGAACCATACTCGACGCCCCTACAGCTGCCCTGTACATCCAGATGGGCGCCGATTTTATCGTCTCACCGTGCCTGGTAGAGGAAGTAGTACCCCTGTGCAACCGCCGTGGAGTGCCTTACTCGCCCGGATGCGGCACCGTAAGCGAAATAGTCCGTGCACAAGAGCTCGGCTGCGATCTGGTGAAGGTGTTCCCTGCCGGAACCGTAGGCGGTCCCGCCTTTGTCAAGAACATTCTCGCACCGCTGCCGTGGGCGATGATTATGTGCACCGGCGCCGTAGAGCCTGCCGAAGACAATCTCAAGGCCTGGGCAGGTAGCGGCGTCACCGCAGTGGGTATGGGATCCAAACTTTTCCCGAAGGCCATACTCGCCGCAGGCGACTGGGCCGCGGTCAGCGAACTCTGCCGACAATCGCTGCAGTGGTTCAGTAAATAAAAAAGGCTCCGAGCAATCGGAGCCTTTTTTGTTAGTTCTCGTATTATTTCTTGAACTTGACTTGCGTTACCGTATTCTTGCCGTTCTTGTCGGTGACCGACAGGGTGAATACATTGGTGGAAGCACCCATATCGTACTTCAAGTCGTACATAAAGGCAAAGTCCAGAAGGGCATCGGTCTTGCCTGAAAGAGCATCGCCGGCGGGGAAATACTTCTGGAAAGACGAAACGACCGTAGCGTCTCCGATCAGGTCGATGACGGTCTTGCCACCGGTAGTGCGGTTCTTGATGTATTCGACAAGCTTGGAGTCGGCGCCGCTCTCGAGGGTGATGGTAAACTTGTCAACCTTGCCGGGAGCGGAAAGCTTGATCTTGGCGGGAGACTGGGCATCGTTTAGATCGACCACAGCGAAGCTGGGGTTGTTATCCCACACGAACGAAGGGGCGGAAGTAAAGTGGAACTTGGCCGTGGCGCTCTTGGTGTTGCCGGACTGGTCTTTCAAGTCAATCTTCATCGTGAAGCTGGTGTTGTTGGCAACCGGCTGCCCCTTGATGAGGGTCTCCAGTATCTTCACAAGGTCAAGATTGGTAAGGGTCTTGCCCCTGAGCGACGATCCGGCAGACATTCCCAGGCTCTGGAGGAACGAAGCCACGGTACTGTCGTCAAGGATGTCGAAGACAGGGCTGGTCTTGGAACCGGAGCCCTTGTTGGAAGCAACTCCGATATAAGGATTGGCAAGGATAGCGTAATCGCCCAGTCCGAGCGTAATCGTGAGCATATCTATCTTTCCAGGAGCGGAAACTGCCACAGCGCCGTCAAGGCCGGGGGCAAGTTCCTGCTGGGCGAAATTAGGATTGGAAGCCCAGTTGATGGTAGGAAGGTCTGGATTGACGGGTTTCTTGCAAGAAGTTGCAAACAAGGCGGCAATTGCCGCTACAATCATAAGCGTTCTTTTCATCGTATGTGAATTTGATAACCCTCAAAAGTAAGTATTTTAGAACAAAAATACAAACGTCTCAAGATCCCTTTATGCGCTTGTGGTGTTTTTCGTTATTCCACAGGCCGTAAATCTCGCTCACGTTTCCCGCCGTAATAAAGGCTTGTATCTTCTCGTTGCGGATAAGGTTCATAAGGTTCGAAAACTCTTCCTGGGTAAGCAGGGCCTGGATTTCGACATTTACATCCTGACTGTATCCGCCCTTGACTTCATAGAGGCTGCAGCCACGGTTGAGCGTTTCTATTATGTATTTGCGAAGGCGCTCATAATCTTTTGATATTATGCACACCCGCTTGCGTTTGTTGATGCTCGCGGTAAAATAATCGATGGCAAGGCCGTTCATCCAGGTGCCTACCAGACCCGTCACCACCATACGGAAAGGGTTGATCGTGAATGCGGTGCAGCAGATTATGGCTCCCGCCACAGTAACCGATACGCCTATATCGAAATGCAGGTACTTGTTAACTATCTTGGCAAGGATGTCAAGTCCTCCGGTAGATGCGTTGATATGGAACAATATGGTCTGCGAGATGCTCACCACCAGAACGAAGCACAGGAGGTCCAGCAGCGGCTCCCCCATTACCGAATTCATACCGGGCTCGATAAGCTTCTCATACGGAAGCACCTTCTCCCAGAATTCCAGCAGGGGGCCGAGGATCATAGCCGTATATACAGTTTTGGCGCCGAATTCCTTGCCTATAAGTATCCAGGCCATTATGAGGAGTATAGCATTTATGGCCATAACCACCACCGAAACCTTGACCGTTATGCCTGCCATACCCAGAAGATTCGAAACGACGATTGATAAACCGGAGATGGAGCCAAGAACCAACTTGCTGGGTATCATGAAGTAATACACTGCCGCAGCAGCGATCATCATACCAATTGTCATAATAAATAACTCCTTCCAGAATTTGAAAGTAGTCAAATATCGAAGAATGTCTTTCATTTATGTGGTTAGTTTTACTCCGTAAATATAGCAAGAAATTGTTTTGAATGAGCTAAAAACTCTGTATATTTGGGGATAAAACTGATAACCATAATAATGAAAAGAATCATCGAATGCGTGCCTAATTTCAGCGAGGGACGCGACCGTTCGGTCATAGACCGTATAGTTCAAGCTATTGCATCGGTAAAGGAAGTAAAGGTACTGGATGTCGATCCCGGCGAGGCCACAAACCGCACCGTAGTGACTTTTGTAGGAGAGCCGGAACACGTTCTGGAAGCTGCGTTCCGCGGGGCCGCCAAGGCAGCGGAACTCATCGATATGCGCGTCCACCACGGAGCTCACCCGCGCAGCGGAGCCACCGACGTACTCCCGCTCATCCCGGTGGCCGGAATCACCCTTGAAGAGTGCGCCTCTCTTGCACGCGGCCTTGCCGAACGTCTTTTTAAAGAACTGGGAATCCCCTGCTACTGCTACGAAGCGGCCGCTTTCAAACCCGAAAGGCGCAACCTTGCGGTATGCCGCGCCGGCGAGTATGAGGCTCTCGCCGACAAGATGTCGGACCCCGCCCGCAAGCCCGATTTTTCTGATTCCTGGAACGATACCGTGGCTCGGACCGGAGCCACCAACGTAGGTGCACGCAATTTCCTCATAGCCGTAAACTACAACCTCAACACCACATCTACCCGCCGCGCTATGGCAGTGGCCTTCGATGTGCGCGAAAAGGGCCGCAAGGCGCGCGAAGGGGGCTCTCTGACGGGCAAGTTGCTCAAAGACGAAAACGGACAGCAGCTTTGGATCCCCGGCACCCTCAAGGGATGCAAGGCCATAGGCTGGTACATCGACGAATACGGCATTGCCCAGGTATCGATGAACATCACCGATATCGATGCCACTCCCCTGCATATAGCGTTCGAAGAAGTGTGCCGTGCAGCAGCCGCCCGCGGACTAAGGGTGACTGGTGCGGAAATAGTAGGCCTGGTACCCAAAAAGGTCCTGCTTGACGCCGGTAAATTTTACCTCGAAAAGCAGCAGCGCTCTTTGGGAATCAGCGAGGAGGAAATAATCAAGATAGCGGTAAAATCAATGTCCCTGGACGATCTCAAGCCCTTTGATGCGCACCAGAAAGTCATCGAGTACTTGATGGAAAACCCGGAAGAGGCCGCCGCGCGGGAGAGGCTCGTGAGGATGAGTGTCAAAGATTTCACCCGCGAGACCGCCTCCGAATCGGCAGCTCCGGGAGGAGGGAGCGTATCCGCCGCAATGGGCGCCCTGGGCGCTGCTCTCGCCACTATGGTGGCAAATCTCTCGTCACACAAGAGAGGCTGGGACGAGAGGTGGAAAGAATTCTCGGATGTCGCCGAAAATGGCCAGGCGCTCATCGACGAACTGCTCGCCCTGGTAGATGAAGACACGGCCGCATTCAACCGCATAATGGATGCGCTTTCGCTGCCCAAGGGCACCGAAGAGGAGAAAGCAGCCCGCGCATCGGCGCTCGAAGATGCGACTCTTTATGCCGCGTCGGTTCCCCTGCGCACTATGGAAGCATCCCTCAAAGCCCTGCCCCTCGCTTTGACTATGGCCCGCACCGGCAATCCGGCATCGGCCTCCGATGCCGGCGTGGCAGCGCTCGCCGCAGTGGCAGGTATCCGTGGCGCCAAGCTCAATGTGCGCATCAATTCAGCAGGCCTGAAGGATAAAAGCGCGGCGGAGCCCCTTCTGAAGCGCGCCGACCAGATCGAAGCCGAGGCGCTCAAACTCGAAGCCCAAGTTCTTGATGCAGTTAACAGCAATATCGACTTATAATGAACGCATTCCAGGAAGATATTCTTTCGGGCATTCCTGACATTTTGCCCCAGCCCCGTCCGTACGACACCCAAATCAACCACGCACCACGCCGCAAAGACATACTATCCGAGGAAGAAAAAGCCCTTGCCCTGCGCAATGCCCTTCGCTATTTCCCCGCCAAGCATCACGCCGTACTGGCGCCCGAATTCGCTGATGAACTGCATCACTTCGGACGCATTTATATGTACCGTTTCCGCCCGGCCTACGAGATGTACGCCCGGCCTATCGACGAGTATCCGGCACGGTGCAGGCAGGCTGCGGCCATTATGGCAATGATTCAGAACAACCTGGACCCCCGCGTTGCCCAGCACCCGCACGAGCTTATCATTTACGGAGGCAACGGGGCCATTTTCCAGAACTGGGCGCAGTACCGTCTCACTATGCAGTACCTTGCCACGATGACAGAAGAGCAGACCCTGGTAATGTACTCCGGACATCCCCTGGGACTCTTCCCTTCGCATAAAGATGCGCCCCGCGTAATAGTCACCAACGGAATGGTCATTCCCAACTACTCCTCGCAGGACCATTGGGAGAAGTTCAACGCCCTCGGTGTGAGCCAGTACGGGCAAATGACTGCCGGTTCTTATATGTATATAGGTCCCCAGGGCATAGTGCACGGAACCACCATTACCGTTATGAACGCCGCCCGCAAGCAGTTCAAGAAGAGAGGCATAAGCGGAGACGACAGAAGCGGGATGCTCTTTGTGACGGCCGGTCTGGGCGGAATGTCCGGCGCTCAGCCCAAGGCGGGCAACATTGCCGGAGTAGTGAGCGTGACTGCGGAAATCAACCCCCAGGCCGCCCGCAAGCGTTACGAGCAAGGATGGGTTGACGAGCTGCACAGCAGTCTCGACGAACTCATCCCGCGCATACGCAAGGCCGTCTCTGACAAGGAGACAGTGTCCTTGGCGTACGTCGGCAACGTAGTGGACCTTTGGGAGAGGCTTGCCGCAGAAGGAGTCAATGTCGATCTCGGCTCCGACCAGACCTCGCTCCACAACCCCTGGGCGGGAGGATACTACCCCGTGGGCTTCAGCTTCGAAGAATCCAAACGCCTTATGGCCGAAGAGCCCGGGCGCTTCAAAGAGGCGGTACGCTCTTCGCTCCGCAGGCAGGTTGCCGCAATCAACAAGCTCACCGGGCGCGGAATGTATTTCTTCGACTACGGCAATGCTTTCCTGCTCGAGAGCTCCAGGGCCGGTGCAGATGTGCTGCTGCCCGACGGACGCTTCCGCTATCCCTCTTATGTCCAGGACATTATGGGGCCCCTGTACTTCGACTACGGCTTCGGCCCCTTCAGATGGGTATGTATGAGCGAAGATCCCTCCGACCTGGAGAAGAGCGATGAGCTGGCAGTAGAAGTGCTGACCAAGATTGCCGCAAGCGCCCCCGAGGACATTGCACCCCAGATGAGGGACAATATCCGCTGGATACGAGAAGCCGGCCGCAATCACCTGGTGGTAGGCTCGCAGGCGCGCATACTCTATGCCGACTGCGAAGGACGCACAAAAATAGCGCTTGCATTCAACGAGGCCATACGCAAAGGCGAAATAAAGGCACCCATCGTTCTGGGCCGCGACCACCACGACGTCTCGGGCACCGATTCCCCCTTCCGCGAGACCTCCAACATCTACGACGGCTCGCAGTTTACGGCCGATATGGCGGTACAGAACGTCATCGGCGACTCTTTCCGCGGCGCCACCTGGGTTTCCATCCACAACGGGGGCGGCGTAGGCTGGGGCGAGGTCATCAACGGCGGCTTCGGTATGCTGATCGACGGCAGTCCCGACAGCGAGCGGCACATACGCGAGATGCTCTTCTGGGACGTCAACAACGGGATAGCCCGCCGCAGCTGGGCCCGCAACGACGGCGCTCGCACGGCGATCGAAAGGGAGATGGCCCGCACTCCCCTGCTCCGCGTCACGCTCCCCAACGCAGCGGACGACTCTTTGATACTTAATACTTTGAAAACAATATGATACACTACATTTCCACCAAGCATATCTCGCTGGAGAGGCTGAAAGAAATAATCGACGGTCAATACACGCTCGCCCTTTCCGACGAGGCCGTAGATGCCATAGTCAAGTGCCGCAAGTACCTTGACAGCAAAATGGAAGACATCAACAGGCCGCTGTACGGCATTACCACCGGATTCGGCTCCCTGTGCAACGTTAGCATCCCCTCCGACGAACTCTCCCGGCTGCAGTATAACCTGGTCGTGTCGCACGCCTGCGGAGCAGGGCCGACCGTACGTCCGAAGATCGTTAAACTGATGCTCTTCCTTAAGGCGCAGAGCCTTTCGTACGGACATTCAGGAGCGCAGCTCATTACGGTACAGAGGCTTATAGATATGTTCAACGAGGATATTCTCCCCGTGGTGTACCAGCAGGGATCGCTCGGCGCCTCCGGAGACCTGGCGCCGCTCGCTCACCTCAGCCTGCCGCTGCTCGGCCTGGGCGAAGTGCTGTATCAGGGTAAAATACGTCAGGCCTCCGAAATATGGGCCCAGAAAGGATGGGAGCCCATAGTGCTCCAGTCCAAAGAAGGTCTGGCACTGCTCAACGGCACCCAGTTTATGAGCGCGCACGCAGTATGGTCGCTGCTCAAGAGTATGCGCCTGTCACGCTGGGCCGACCTGATAGGGGCTATGTCGCTCGACGCTTATGACGGAAGGATAGAGCCTTTCCTGCCCCTGACCCACCAGCTGCGTCCTCACAAAGGGCAGATCCTCACAGGCCAACGTTTCTGCGAGATTCTCGAGGGCAGCGAGCTGATCAACCGTCCCAAGGAGCACGTACAGGACCCTTACAGCTTCCGGTGCATCCCCCAGGTGCACGGTGCCGTCAAAGACAACATACTCTACGTTAAATCGGTCATAGAGAACGAGATAAACTCAGCCACCGACAACCCCAACATCTTCCCCGACGAGGATATGGTCATATCCGCCGGCAATTTCCACGGCGAGCCCATCGCGATTCCTATGGACGCCTTGTCCATAGCGATGTCGGAGCTGGCAAGCATATCGGAGAGGCGTACTTTCCAGCTTATCCACGGCCTCCGCGGGCTGCCCAAGTACCTGGTTGCCAACCCCGGACTCAACAGCGGATTTATGATCCCCCAATATACTGCGGCATCGATAGTCAGCCAGAACAAGGGGCTCTGCTGGCCTGCGTCTTGCGACTCAATCCCCTCATCGCAGGGGCAGGAAGACCACGTGAGTATGGGATCCAATTCCGCCACCAAGCTGGTGAGGATAGTGGACAACGTCGAGACCGTGCTCGCCATAGAGCTTTTCAATGCCGCCCAGGCCCTCGATTTCCGCCGCCCCGCCCGTTCGTCCGAGCCCGTCGAAAGAGTGTTCAACGACTTCCGCAAGATCGTACCTTTCCTCGACAACGACTCCTATATGCATCCCTACATCGAAAGTGCCATACAATTCATCCGCCAGGAACAATACCTATGACAACCATCATCAATATCGGGGAATTGATAGGCATAGTGCCCGAGGGGATCGAGCGCAAGCAAGGTGCCGAAATGTCGGAGCTGAGAGTCATCGCCGACGCCTGGCTCCGCATTGCCGACAACGGCACCATCCTCGACTTCGGCCCTATGTCAGAATGTCCCCTTGCAGGATACTCGACGTCGGGGCAGGCGGCGGCCGACCTTGGCCTTCTTCAACGTACGGCAGTGTCAGGACTGGCGGCGGCCGACCTTGGCCCT
>JAGCCX010000061.1 GCA_017651465.1 Bacteroidales bacterium | reverse complement strand
ACGGAGGGGTTCATTGTCTGGCCGCCTTCCACCACGTAGTCGGCTCCCAGCGTCTTGAATGCCTCTATGAGGCCGCTGCCGTTGGCGACGGTGACGATGCCGAAGTCCTTGCGCTTAACTTCTTCGTTCTTGGGGGCGAAAGACGAATTGTGATGCTGTAGGGTCATATTCTCGATCTTGAGGGTCAGGAATTCGCCCCAGCGCTGGCATTTGTTAAGTATATCTCCGGGCTTCTTGGTATGCACGTGCACCTTGATGATGCTGCCCTCGCGGAAAAACACCACCGAGTCGCCGGCTCCGAGGATATAATCTTCAATTTCTTTTTCGTCGAAAGTGTCAAGATTGACTTTGCTGCTCTGAAGGCGCAGCAGGAACTCGGTACAGTAGCCGAATTCAAGTTCCGTATTCTCGTCGAAGGCCGAAAGATCAACTTTCTGGCCCGAGGGAGCACCGACAGTCTCGTGGTGCCCGTCTTCTATGCCGAGAAGAGCATCCTGAAATCCGTAGAAAATCTGGAGCAGGCCTGCGCCGCCGCTGTCCACGACTCCCGCCTCCTTAAGGACCTGGAGTTTGTCGGGGGTCCTTTCGAGGGAGTCTTCCATAGCGTGGGTCAGTGCCGAAATGTAATTCTCCATAGAGTCTTTTTTATGAGGAGCGGCACTGTCGGCGCCTTCACGTACAACGGTCAGTATAGTGCCTTCAACAGGCTTGGAAACAGAACTGTAAGCCTCGGTGACCGCACTTGCCATAGCGGCGGCAAAGCCCGCCGTATCGGTTTCCTTAAGGCCGGAAAGGCCTTTGGCCAGGCCGGCGAAAATACGCGAAAGTATAACTCCGGAATTGCCCCGGGCGCCCATCAGCATACCCGAAGAAACAGCATTTGCAATCTCGCAGAGGGAAGCTCCGTGAAGGGGCGATGCCTGGGCATAGCCGGCCTCAAGAGTCAGACACATATTATCTCCGGTATCTCCGTCCGGAATGGGAAAAACATTCAAATCATTGATTGCCTGGCGGTTTTTTCCAAGGCGCGCACAACCCTGTGACAGCATCTTCAAATACAAATCTCCGCCAAGGTTATAGGTTCGTACGTTTTCTTTCTGCATAACAAGATACAAATATAGGCAAAATAATCGTATATTGCGGTGTAAACTATAGACTATGAAAACACTGCTCTTGTTGTTCCTGTGCTACGCAGGTCCCGGGTTTGAGGAGGCGGTTCTTTTTTTGTGCGGAGCCTCTTGCCTGGAAGATCTTGATCAAACTACTCTCGAAGCCTACAGGGCCCTGGAATTGCGCCCCGTAGAGCTTAATCTCTGCCCCCGCAGCCGTTTGCTCTCTTGCGGTCTGCTGAGCCCTTTTCAGGTTGCCGCCCTGCTTGACGAGAGGGAACGCTCGGGAGATATTCTGTCTTACACCGAACTTGCCCTCATCGACGGCTTCGGACCGGAATATGCCGAGGCTCTGAAGCCTTTCACGCGCCTTAGTTCCTCGGGCCCTCCGGGCAAAAAAAAAGCGCATAAACTGCATCACGACCTTATGCTTCGCGCCTCTGCAAAGTCTTCAGACAAACTGCAGTACGCGGGAGGCTTCCGCTACAAGGCGTCCCTTGGCGAAAGGGCGGAACTGAACTGGGCTGCCCGAAGCACCTACGATGAAGTGAGCCCTGGTATAGGCACGTTCAGCGCAGCGTACTACGGCCGCAAGTATCTTGGGAAAGTAGTCCTGGGCCACTTCAACGCAAGGCTTGGACAGGGACTGGCGGTATGGAGCGGCTTTTCTCTTCAGCCCTGGAGTTCGGTATCCTCATTCAGGCGCAGCCCCACAGGCTTTTCGCCTACCGGATCATATAGTCCGGGATTCTGTGGAATAGCAGCCGATTTTGACTATAAAGGATGGTCGCTGGCTGCCGCATATTCTTTTGCCGACGGTACGCCAATGGGCAATCTGTCATATATAGGCAAGCGGTTTATGGCCGGGCTGAACGCTACTTCACAAGCCCTGTCGGCCGACTTCAGGGCCGGCCTGCCCAATGTGGGCTTGTATGGCGAATTGTGCTGGAAAGGGCATCCCGAGGCTGTGCTCGGAGCTTTCTGGATACCGGTTTATGGTACCAGGATAGGCGCAATGGGGCGCTACACCCAAGGACTGCCGGAGCTTGCCGCAGGTGCATCTTCGGCAAGCTGGGACGCCGTTGTTTATTATTCCTCCAAGCAGTTCAGGCTTCTTGGGAAGTGGTCGCCCTCATTCCCCGCGGGGGCCTTGGTAATAAGTCCTTCGGTACGTGCGGCTGCGTGCAAAAAGAATGACTGGAGGCTCGAGGGCAGGGGAGAGTTAAAGCTGGAAGCCTGGAAATGGATACTGAAATGCAGGCTGGACTTGGTACATACCGACGAGTTCTCCTGGCTCTTTAATGTCGAGGGAGGAAGAGAATCCGAAAAGTTCAAGTTTTATTTGCGATGGACGCTCTTCAGAGTTGACGACTGGGACGGACGTATATATGTTTACGAGCGTGACGCACCGGGCAATTTCAATGTGCCGGCGTACTACGGCAAGGGCTGGGCAGCCTCGGTGTACGGGGCTTGGAAACCCAGCCGCAGGCATCATTTTTACCTGAGGGTATCAGACATCCAATATCCTTGGATGACAAATACTAAGAAAGGTAAACTTGAAGTAAAGCTTCAGTATGAACTCAAGCTCTGATGACATTGATCTGGCGGCCGTCCATCTCGATGCTCATAGGCAGTTTGCCTTCAATCTCGCCGTCCAGTTCAAAGATGTCTTCCGACTGTTCGTCGAGGGGCTCGATGAGCAGATGCTTGCAGCGTCCCGAAATGACGAGCGGCGACTCGTTGACAGTTCCGTTGAAAAGTTTTGGAATCTGTTTTACAAGTGAATGAAGCGGCGCTTTAGGTACAATCATATAATCCATTATACCATCGTCGATTGTGGCTAACGGAACCTGACGCATACCGGAGCCGCTGTACCGGCCGTTGCCAAGGGCAATCGAGTAGCAGGCGCCCTCGAAAACCGTGCTTGAGTCGGCCACTACTTTGACCGATATCGGGTTTATGTGGGTGATGGTATAGCGAAGGGCGTCGAGGTAAATCAGTTTGCCCCTCTTACCGCCTTCTTTCTGGAAGTTGACCCTGCTGCATACGTGCGAGTCGAAACCGGTGCCGCCCACGTTGGCCATATAGCAGACTTTGCCTCCGCCTCCGGTCACCTTGACTATGTCCATTTTGCCGACTGAGTTCCTCTCCACCAGTTCGATCACTTTATCAAGGTCGTTGGGGACATCAAGCGACTTGAGCCAATCGTTACCCGAGCCAATAGGCATTACACCGAGAGTGAATTCCTCGGTGGAAGTGCCGGAATCGTCGCAGTAGCGGGCAATTCCGGCCAGGGTTTCGTGCAGGGAACCGTCTCCGCCTACAGCCAGAATCTTGCGGTAGCCCTCGGCGGCAGCATCGTGTGCAAGTGCGGTCGCGTGACGTTTGTGGTCAGTCATTGCCGTAATGAAGGGGATGCCCAGTTTCTGCATCTTCTGTTCGGCAGGCACCCACAGCGACATAGTCTTACCCGAACCGGCGCGGGGATTGACTATTATAAACCATTCAGTTTTAGGCTCAGTCATAGTGCAAAAGTAAGAATTATTTCGTATTTTTGCATAATATGGGTAAAGTAATAGCTATAGCCAATCAGAAGGGTGGGGTAGGCAAGACCACCACGGCCATCAATCTGGCCGCGTCGCTTGCCGCTCTGGAGAAAAAGGTACTCATCATTGACGCTGACCCTCAGGCAAATACTACGTCGGGGCTGAATTTTTCTCCCGACGACGACCGCCACCGCAGCCTCTATGAGCTGATGGAAGGGACGATCGCCGTGGAGGACACCCTCATCCAGACGGAAATGGACGGCTTGCATATGATTCCGTCACACATCAATCTGGTTGGCATCGAGATAGAAATGATAAACGAGCCGGACCGCGAGTCCGCCCTCAAGAAAGCCATCGCTCCGATACGTAATAATTACGATTACATAATCATCGATTGCTCACCTTCGCTGGGCCTTATTACAGTCAACACGCTCACAGCGGCTGACTCGGTAATAATTCCCGTCCAGCCCGAGTTTTTTGCCCTTGAGGGCCTTGGAAAGCTCCTGCAGACCATCCGTATCATCCAGAACGGACTCAATCCGGATCTTACCATAGAGGGCTTCGTGGTTACTATGTTCGACGGCCGCACCAAAGTGCACCAGCAGGTTCTCTCCGAGCTGCGCGAGCATTTCAAGGATCTGGTGTTCAAGACCGTCATCCAGCGCAACATACGTCTCAGCGAGGCCCCTTCCCACGGCAAGCCGGTGCTGCTGTATGAGATTTCCTGCACCGGATCGTCAAATTATCTTAACCTGGCATCCGAGTTGCTGGAACGTAACGGAGATAAACCCTCTGAAGTATGAGTGTAAAGAACAGAGGCCTGGGCAAAGGTCTGGGCGCGCTTATAGGTTCCGTGCCCCGCGTGGAGGAATTACGAAGGCCGGTAGGCTACATCAATAAGCAAATTGCCGGGGAGGGTCCCGCTTCGGACAGCGATATCTTCCGCATTCCGGCTGATATGGTTCAGGCCAATCCTTTCCAGCCCCGGGTAAGTTTCGACCAGGAGTCCATCGAAGAACTGGCCTCGTCGATACGCACCCTCGGCCTTATCCAGCCCATTACGGTCAGACGCCTTCCCGACGGCCATTACCAGATTATCAGCGGTGAGCGCCGGTTCAGGGCCTGCCGTCTTGCCGGAATGACTATGATTCCCGCCTATGTCCGTCCCACGGACGACCAGGGCATGCTTGAGATGGCAATTGTCGAGAATGTCCAGAGGGAAGATCTCGACCCCATCGAGGTGGCTATGAGCTATCAGCGCCTTATCGATGAATGCGGCCTTACCCAGGAGCAAATGGCGGACCGTGTGGGCAAGAAGCGAGCCACGGTGGCCAATACGCTCAGGCTGCTCAAACTGCCGGTAAAAGTTCAGCACGACCTTAAAGTCGGCCTTATTTCGACCGGGCACGCAAAGGTGCTGCTGAGCGTGGAAGATCCCGAAATGCAGGAACAGCTGTGCGAGTGCGTGGTAGCCGGAAGGCTGTCGGTGCGCGAGCTGGAGGCGCTTGTGCGCCAAGGCTCGGCCGCTCCTTCCATCAAGACTCATCCCCGGAGCGAAGATCCTCTTCCGGAGCAGTACGTGCGCCTTCTTTCTTATATGGGTCGTTATTTCAGCAAAGATATTTCCGTCAAGCGCTCCGCCTCCGGCAAGGGCTCTATGACGGTCAGGTTTGATTCGGACGAGGAAATCGAAGGGTTCCTCAGCGCCCTGGAAGGATTGAAATGATGAAAAAGTTCCTTGTAACGCTTTTGTTTGTCCTGATCGCCGCAGGCGCTTCCGCGCAATTCCGCTCGGAAGCGTTCCAGCAGTCGTACAACGACGACAAGGCCACCAGCAAGGATTCTACCGATGTACTCTTCTCTTTCAAAGACTATTTTGCCGGTCTGTCTCACAAAGACGAGATCAAAATCGGAACTATGTTCACGGGCTCTCTCTTGTTCGTCGGAGGAGAACAGATATACAATCGCCAGTACTGGAAGCTGCCTATAGTCTATTCGGCCATCTTGGCCCCTCTCGGCACCGGCATATACCTGAATACCCAGGGTCGTCACGAAGGCGCGAAGTACTGCTTCATAGGCGCGGGAGTGGCTTACTGGGCCACACTTATGGACGGCGTGGTAAGCTACAAGACTGATGCTTACCCCTTACCGGGCAAGGCCACCCTGTATTCGCTCCTCCTGCCCGGCCTCGGTCAGGCCTACAACGGTGAATTCTGGAAAATCCCCATATACATCGGCGGAATGGGCGCGGCGTATTATTTCTACGATACCAACAACATCAATTACCAGCGCTACCGCCGCATCTATAAGGAGGCCACCAACAAAGACGTGCCCTACACGGGACCTATCACATCGGAGCAGGCCCTCTATTACCGGGATGTTTTCAGGCGCTACCGCGACTATTCCGTACTGGCCATCGCACTGGTGTATCTGCTTCAGGTAATAGACGCCAACGTTTTCTCCTATATGCACGATTTTGAAATCGTTGACGATATGGCATTCGAGGTCAAGCCGACCGTAATAATGCCCGACACCCAGCTTGCATTTAATCCGGCCCCGGCCTTCGGGGTCAGCGTAGGCTTTAGATTCTGAGTTTATGCGCCGTACGCTGATCATTCTTCTGGCTTGTTTGCTCCTGCCCCTTCCTCCTGCGTCGGCACAGCTGTTTCTGCCCGGCAGGAACAAGGCTCTGCAAAAAGAGAATGAGCGGCTCAAACACCGGCTGGATTCGCTCAACTCCCTGTTGGACAGCCTCCGCAGCGCATCGGATACCGTAATACCTGTTGTCCCCGAAGAGGGGAACAATGTGCCCTCCGAAGCACCGGAGCCTATGGATTACACCCCGGAAGTGACCGACAGCCTGCTGGCCCTCTGGTACCGCAGCAATTTCGGGCGCCAGGATTCGATGCCGGCCATAGATATGGACTCGGCGCACCTGTCTTCGTCGGTTAGCGACTCCGTAATGATGAACAGGCTTTCGGCCCTGAATCCGTATTTCACGCTGCCTTTCAACGACGTTGTCAAAAACTATATGATAGTGTATTCGGAGCGCAGGGGAGCGGCAATGAAGCAGGCTATGGGCCTGAGTTCATACTATTTCCCCATCTTCGAAGAAGTGTTCTGCAAGTACGGCATTCCGCTGGAACTCAAGTACCTGGCCGTAGTGGAATCGATGCTCAAGCCGACCGCCACTTCGCGCGCCGGGGCTAAGGGAATATGGCAGTTTATGTACAAGACGGCGCGTTCTTACGGCCTTACCATCGATTCGTACATCGACGAGCGTATGGACGTAGAGAAATCGACCGACGCAGCTGCACGTTATCTCAAGAGCCTGTACAATATGCTCGGCGACTGGCCGCTTGCGGTGAGTGCTTACAATTGTGGGGCCGGTAATGTAAACAAGGCGATCAGGAGAGCCGGCGGGAGCAGGGATTTCTGGTCGGTGTACCCCTACCTGCCCAAGGAGACCAGGGGTTATCTGCCTGCATTCGTGGGCGTTATGTACGCCTTCGCCTACAGTTCCGACTATGGCCTCGATCCGGCCGCAGTGGGTATGCCGGCACAGATCGACACTTTCCAGGTGCACCGGAACCTTCATTTCAAGCAGATCAGCGAGGTGGTGGGAATACCTTATGAAGAGCTTAAATACTTGAACCCTCAGTATTACAACGACATCATTCCCGGCAGCAGCGGGACGCACGCCGTAACTGTTCCGTACAGCTGGAGCGCAGCCTGGCTTGCCGCAGAACCTGACTCGCTGTATTCCCATAATGCCAAGCTTTATCTGTCCGACCAGGTGCTGAAAGACATTTCAGAGGGAAAAGCCGCCGGAGACGGAGGCAGTTCGCGTATCTGCTATACGGTCAAGAGCGGCGACACCTTGAGCTACATCGCCCGGCGTTACCGGGTAAGCGTAAGCCAGCTCAAGGCCTGGAATCATCTGAGGAGCGACCGCTTGAGCATCGGACAGAAAATCTACATCCACTGATTGTTCGCCAGGGGATTACACCCTAAGAAAATGCGGGCCGAAGCGCTCGAATGCCGCCTGTTCCAGAGACTCTCTGTCGTCGGGGTGCGCGATGGAAATAAGCAGCCTGGCCCTTTCCTGGAGGCTTTTGCCGTATAGATCCACAGCGCCGTACTCCGTAACTATCCAGTGAGCATCGGCCCTTGGAGTGACAATGCCGCCGCCAGGATGGATGAGGGGAACTATTTTGCTGCGGCCCTTTTTGGTGCGGGAGGCAAATACGGTAATGCTCTTGCCCCCTTCAGACAAAGATGCTCCGCGCACGAAGTCGAGCTGCCCGCCTGTGCCGCTGAACATACGTGTGCCTATGCTGTCGGCGCAAATCTGGCCGGTAAGGTCAACTTCGATGGCCGAATTGATGGCCGTGGCCTTGCGGTTGGAAGATATGATGCGCACATCGTTGATATATTCAATATGGCGCATAAGCACGTCAGGATTGTGGTCGATGAAAGAATAAACCTCTTTTGAACCCAGCAGGAAAGACGCTGCCACCTTGCCACGGTCAATCTGCTTCTCGGCGCCGTTGATCACCCCTTGCTTGATAAGGCGCAGGAGACCGTCGGCAAACATTTCGGTGTGCAGTCCCAGGTTCTTGTGCCCGCCAAGCTGGGAAGCTAGGGCGTTTGGCAACGAACCAATGCCCATCTGGAGGCAGGCGCCGTCTTCTACCAGAGCGGCGCAGTTGCGCCCTATTTCAAGCTCCGTGGGGGTAGGTTCCACAAAACCGGCAGTCACGAGGGGAGTGTCGTCGCTCACCAGATAGTCGAATGCGCTCAGCGGGATAAGCTCTCCGTACGAAAAGGGAACGTTGGGGTTGACCACGCCTATTACTACTTCCGCGCATTCGATGGCCGCGGGCGAGCAGTCCACCGAGGTGCCGAGGGATACGCGGCCCTCGCTGTCGGGAAGCGAAACATTCACCAGGGCAGCACCGAGCTTGACAGCCCCGCTTCGGTACAGGAGGGGAGTCTCGCTCAAGTGTACGGGCAGATAGTCGGCATAGCCGCTGTTGACGTTGGCCCGTACGTTCGGCCCCACGAAGAAGCCCTGGTCGAAGAAGATGCCCTCGTATCGGGGATCGCTGTAAGGCGCGGGACCCTCGGTATGGAAATGGTGGAAATGAATATCACACACATCGCCATTATCCGCCCTGCGGCATAGCGCGTCTATAAGGCAGTGCGGTACGCTTGCCACGCTGCTCAGATGCACGTGGCAGTGCGATGGAATATGGCTCACGGCCTCATCGGCCGATACGAACTTCAGACTTTGCATTCAGAGCGCAAAATTACTAAAAGGGCTTTATTTGTCCAAATTTAGCTCATATTTGCTTATCAGGCCGCTGATTTCCGGATCGAGATTGCCCCGATGGATGAACGAGGGATCCTGGGAACAGGAATGAATGTAGTGCTGGACGGCGTTCCTCTCGTCGCCCCGTCTGGCATATATGATTGCCAGCAAGTAATTCACCCGGGCGTTCTTTTCAAGCTTGTCCAGTACCTCCATTGCGGAGTGATCGCGTTCAAGAGCCACGCAGGCCACGGCCGTATTGTAGTCGGCATAAGGCCTCAGCACCTTGAGGGCCTGCTCATAGTCGCGCTCCCGCAGGTATTCGACACCTCTCATATAGCAGGTATCAAGTTCAGTGGTATGCAGGGTGTCCTGCTCCATATTCTTGCGGTGGAGGAAAAAGTTGAATTTGACTATTCGCAGCCGCGGGTAGAGGTGTTCGCGTATGTACCGGTAGCTCTCGTCGTGGGAAAGGAGCTTTTCGCGAAGGTCCAGCTCGGAGTAGTCGGCGCAAAGCTGACGGTAGCGCTCTTTTGTACGCTTTGACAGGGCCTGGTCTTGTTCTATGAGACGGTCGAGCATCAGCCAGTTCTCCCCGCCGCTGCTGCCCTGGAACTGAATATCCGGGCTGCGCGAAGGCAGGATCCTATCGCCATCCAGTCTGATAAACGCCCCCTGGGCCCTCTCCAGCGAGTCTTTGAGTTCTTTTACGTAGGAAGCAAAGTAACTTGATGCACTTTTGGCGCGTTTTTCCGACAGTGCTTCATTAGCTTTCTGCACTCCCTCCGGAGAGGCGAAGGCCGCCACTGAAATAGAATCAAGTTCGTAGATTTCGTTTACCAGCAGGTCGCGCAGGTTCCCTTTTATCCTTCCGATTTCGCCCGGGTTGTTGCCCAAGCTCTCATCGATGCCGGCCTTGCCTTGCGGGAACTCGATATAGCACGCCGTATTTGCCTCCACACGGCGGCGGATAATCTTCTGGAGGTATTTTTCGGTATTGTCCGCAAGAGATGATAACGACGAGATGTAGAACGTAAGCGCTTCGCTGCGCGGTATGGTATAGATACGCTTGTCTTGCTCGCGTATGTCACCGGACAGCACGATATCTACTTTGCGAAGGGCCGGACGGGTGTGGATGGTCTGTATGTAGTTATACACAAAGTCCCCGTTGGCATTTGCGATTACCGTATCGAGCCTGATTCCTCCGCTCACTATGGGGGCTTTGACATAGCGGCGGAACATTATGTCCTTGCGGCCCGCACGGTAGCGGTTCCAGCGTTTCCAGAGCATATAGGTATAGTGGTCCACTGCCTGTTTTTCGGTCACTCCGTATGCCGATGCGAACTGTTCGTCGGAGACAAATGTGGTATCGCCCCGGAAAGCATATACCTGCGGGATGTTGCGCTCCAGGAAGATTTCAAGGGCCCTGAGGTTTATGAAGCGAGTGGTGTCGGTAATGATGGAATCGAGGAATTTCTGGTACTGCTGATATCCCCTCAGCTGGGCTTTGCGATAGTCCCGCCCGGTTATGATGACAGGCTCAAGACGGAGCGAGTCTCCAAGGATGAACATATCGGGGTTGAGCCGAAGCTGCCACTTGCTGTCCTGCATATCTTTGGGGACTATCACCTGAAATTCAAGGTTTACGCTGCCCTTGCGTTCCGCCACGTTGCGAAAGCGGGCCGTGACGTACGAAGCGGTAATGCGGTCGGTAGCAACCATCTCTCCGTCCTCGTCGCGGATAGCGTTCATTATCAGCATTTCCTGTCCTTCGAAATCAACGACCTGCAGGGTGTCGCGGACCTGCTCCCCGAACTTGATTTCCCGCACCTGTTCTTTTGCGGGCAGCACCAGGCGCGCCTGTGCGTCGGAGGCTTTGAGCACATCAATTTTGTGCTGGGTACTGCAGGCCGCGGCCGACAGCAGCGCGGCGAGCAGGCATTTTATGCGCAAGCATTTCATAGCGCAAAGGTGCAGTGCAGGATGCGTATTTCCTACAAATCGAAAAAATCAGCAACGTCTTTTTTACGATTCTTTAAGACATTGCTGATTTTTATGGTTCTGCCGGCGGTTCCCGGCTAGATGGCAGTGATGCTTCCGTAGCAGGGGCGGAGGGCCAGGTGGCGGTGGATGCTGAAGCCGTTCTTGTTTACTCCGTCAACGTCGTTATATTTGCCGACATATATGCGGTCGGAGTTGTGGTCAAGGTCGGAACACCACACGAAGTCGTGATACCAGAGGAAGCGCCCGCTCGCAAAGTAATAAGCAAAGAAAGTATAGACGCAAAGTATGGCGGAAGGGAAGACTATGTCGGCTTTCAGCAGGGCGTCGGGCTGCTGCGCGCGGCTCTCTTCTATCACTTCTTTCCTGATCAGATACCAGCGCGGCTCAAGGGTCTTGAGAATAAAATCTTCTTTGAGGTACCAGTCTTGATTGTAAAAGCAGGGCTCGCTCTTGTCCGGATCGGTGCCGAAATGGTCGCGGAAACGCAGGATATCGAGCGGCGTGCCTTCTTTGCCGCCGTATCCGAGGACCAGCAGGTGGGTGGATGCGTTTTCCCTCAGGGTCTGGTCGGAATAACCCACCGGGGGCACATCCGCCTCGCAAACGGGGTCAAGGCCCATCTGCTCAAGCATTTTGTTGATTTGCCCAGGCCCGAGGAAACTGTCCCCGAACAAGGCGTGCAGCTGTTCAGTGGTCATCGCTTAAGAAATGATTCTTTCCATTTCTGGTATTCTATAACCTCATCGGCGGTGGCCAGGTGACCGAGGGCCGAGTACTTTTCGATTCGTTCGATTTCGGCGCCCAGACGCTCGAAACGCATACCCCAGCCACTGTCCACGAACCAGTTCAGGTTACGTACTGGGGCGTTGAACAGAAGTATGCCGCTGCGGGTGTCCAGCACGACCCGGAGGAAAGTCAGGTAAGCCCTGTACTGATGCTCGTGGGAGGCGACGAGGGCCAATCTTTTCCAGCCGTTATCCATTGCCATCTTAACTACTTCTATGGCCTGCTGCCTGGTATGCTGCGACTTGGCTTCGTGGATAAGATCCTTCTCGGGAACTCCCTGGTTAAGGATAAACGGGGCTACTTCTTCGTAGGGGAAACTGCCGTAGTCTTTGTCTATTATGTTGCCGCTGAACACGATACGCTCAACCTGCCCGGTCTTGTACAGGTCCACCGCCTTCTGGAAACGGAAGAACCCGTCGCCTTCGAGGAGTATGGCGGCATCGGAATGCATCAGGCAGTCGTTATCGACTATCGCCAGTATTTTTTCTCTGTCGGTTATCATTATAAGTCTTCCCAGAAAATAGGATCGCGGGCGGGAATATCCTTGTTGACGGCTTTTCCTATGATGGTCTGCTTGAACTTGGGAGGAATGCCGAGAGCCGGACGCAGCACGTCGATATCCTCTTCCCTCAGAACATCGCCCTTCTTGAGGTCACGCTTGGCGTAAAGGCAGCGGCGCTGTACGAACACCGTCTCGCTTTCCTCCTTGACGACCTCCTTGCGGGTGCTGCCCATAGCACGCTCCACCTCGCGGATGGAATCTACCATAAACTTGAATTCAGCCGGCTCCATTGAGTGCGGATGATCGGGGCCCTTGTCGTGTTTGTTGAGAGTAAAGTGCTTCTCGATCACGCGTCCTCCGAGCACAACCGAAGCCAGGGCGACGACGTGTCCGGGGGAGTGGTCGGAATAGCCCGTAAGGCAGTCGAAGGCCGACTGGTAGGTCTTGAGCACGTTGACATTGGCGCTGTCGATCTTGGAAGGATAGTTGGTGATGCACTGCATAAGGACCAGGTCTTTGTTGCCGGTCTTCTCGATGGCCCTCACCGCCTCGTCTATCTCCGACATAGTGGCGTCGCCGGTGGCCAGCATCACGGGAATACCCTTGGAAGCGGTGTACTCAAGCATCTCGAGCCAGGTGATCTCGCCAGAGCCAATCTTAATGAAAGGCACCTTCAGGTCGACGCAGGCGTCGATGGCCTCTTTGAAGTACGGAGAGGTTGAGAAGTCTATGCCCACCTGCTTGCAGTAATCAGCAATCTCCTGGTGCCATTCAAGGGGGAACTCCACATCTTTGAACACTTCGCTTACGGTACGGCCCCAGGAGCCGTGTACCCCGTGGAGGGTCATCTTGGAGAAACCGCCTTCGGAAACAATGCTTTCGGCCTTGAATGTCTGGAACTTGGCGCAGTCGGCGCCGGCTTCCTTGGCCGCGTCGATAAGACGCTTGGCCTTTTCGAGGCTGCCGTCAAAATTGCCGCCTATCTCGGCGATGAAATAAGTGGGGTAGTCCGGACCTATCATCCGGTCGCCTATCTTGATGTTTTTGTTGAACTTAAGCATATCGATCATTAGTTAAGACGTTTAAAGCCCGACTGGCATACCGGGCCCTTGAGGGCCTTGGTAATGTCGCGTCCGTCTTCGAAGTCGCGAATGTCGGCAAAGACCTTGTCGAGTTCTTCGAAGTAGCGGTCGAGGATGTCGGGTGTGTGTGCAATGCAGGTATACATACTGTTGCCGGCAAGAAAACCCTTTTCAAGCATCTGCTGGGTGATGTAGGTCTTGTAAGCGAGATGATTCTCACTCTTGAAAGTATAGCCAGCGAGGGCGGGGATTCCCCATTGCTCGATCTGCAGGCCGTACTTGTCGGCAAGAGCCTGCCAACGGCGCTTGTTCTCCAGCCCCAGACGGGTTATGGTCTCCCACGAGCGTACCCTCTCCATCTCGGCTAGCGTGGCCAGGGCGGCGGTGGGACCTATGCGTTCGGTCCAGAAAGTGCTGCTTATCCACGAGCCCTGGGCGGCGTCCATAATGTCGGCGCGGCCCACTACGGCGCTCAAGGCGTAGCCGTTGCCTATGGTCTTGCTGAATACCGCCATATCGGGCTCCACGCCATATTTGAGGAAGAGGCCCCCGAAAGTCTCGCGAAAACCGCTGGTGCACTCATCGAAAATGAGCACCAGACCGCGCTCGGTGGCGAGTTTGCGTACTTTCTGGAGGAAATTGTCCTGGGGCCCGAAATTGCGGCAGACTTCCATCTTGATGATACCGAGGTCTGGATTGGTATCTACAATCTCCAGCAACTCTTCGAAATTGTTGTAATGGAAGGGGATGGCGGAGCCCCTGAGGCCGCGCGGCACGCCGCCGGTGGGAATGCCCGGAAGCAGATGTCCCGCAAGAGCGTCGCTCTCACCAAGGTTAACCGACACGTACCAGTCGTGCCAGCCGTGATAGCCGCAGATGGCGACTTTATCTTTGCCGGTAAAGGCCCTGGCTATGCGGACGCATACAGAATTGGCCTCGCCGCCTCCACGGGTGTAACGGACGCCTCCGGCCCAGGGATTCATCTGCAGGAGTTTCTCCGCGAGATAGACTTCCTCGGGGCAGTTGAGCGTGGTCATATTTCCATCGCGCACCACCCGCATCACGGCCTCGTCAACTGCCGGATTGGCATATCCGAGAATGTTGGTGCCAATACCCATCATAGAGCAGTCGATATACTCTTTGCCATCAAGGTCCCAAACCTTGCAGCCTTTGGATTTACTGAAATATGAAGGCCAGTTTTCGGGCAGCAGCTGCTCGGGCCTCTTTGAGAGGAGCATAGTGCCGCCGGGAATCATCTTCTTGGCCTTTTTGTACAATTCTTGTCCTTTTCCCATTACTTTATCACTTTATCGTTGGCAAGAGACTTTGCATAACCCTCATTACGCATAATAGACGAATTTATCGCCTTAACTTCCGGATGGGCGTCCAGGTAGGCGATGTAGTCGGAACAGCGTGCCTCTATTCCTACATTCTCGATCAGGGCCTTGATCAGCTCGAAGTCACGGGGCTCATCGATCGTCATCCGAAGCTCCGAGCGGTCGGCGGAGGCCTCTACGTTGAACGACTTGAAGAGACTCCCTCCCATAACGCTCGAATTCTTTTTGATATAAGGAGTTACGTGCTCGTGTTCGCTCTGGAGCCGGGCTTCCTCCCACGCTTTACGGAGAGCGGAGAATTTGAATACTTCGGTATCCATTCCGTCGGGATAAGTGGGGAAGAGCGTATTGGAAGCGTAGTCGTATCCGCCCTCGATGCAAGTCTTGATTACCAGATCGATTATTTCCGGGTCGATGAGAGGGCAGTCGGAGGTTAGACGCACTACGTAGTCGGGATTCTCCGGGAGCGCGGTCTGGTAAAAGCGGTCGAGCACATCGTCGACCGAACCTTTGTGATAACCCACTCCCAGCCTGTCCGCTATGGCGGTAATATAAACCGCGCCTTCTTCGGGGGTGGTGGCCACCTTGAGTTCACTGATCAATTCGGACTTGAGTATCCTTCGAAGATGTATCTCCAGCAGGGGCATCCCGCCCACTTCTTTGAGTATTTTGGCAGGCAGACGGGTGGAACCGTATCTTGCCTGTGTTATAGCCAGTACTTTCATTATTCGGCAGCGGCTTCTTCTTCAGGAAGGACAAACGGCTTCAGGCCCTTGGCCGCATCGGCCGCGCTTATCCGGGCCCCGTCGTTGTCGAGGTCGATGAGCACGTAGCGGTCGTTACCCATACCGAGCTCTTTCATATAGCTGAGCTGGCGCAGGCCGTGACGGCTCTCGATACGTTCAAGCATAGCGTGGTGCTCTTCTTCCTTCATAGCGTAAACTATGTCGATGCAGGCCTGGTCGATGGCGAGTATGTCAGTAGATGAAAGTATGCCCACGTTGGGCGTAACCACGGGCTCGGCCGCCAGTCCCTCGCAATCGCAGGAAACCGACATATTGCGCATAACGTTGACGTAGGTGACGTGCTCCCCGAAATGGTCGATGGTGGCCTTGGTCGATTCGGTCATTCTCTCCATAAACTCTTCCTGCGCAATGTCCCACTGGTCGGGCTGACCGGGAGTCGTATGTATCCAGGCTTTCCCGAGATGACCGTCTGCGCAGCCTATGCCTATGTTTTTGTTGCTTCCGCCAAAACCGCCCTGGGTATGGCCCTTGAAGTGGGTAAGGGCGACCATCGAGTCGTAGTTGAGAAGGTGGGCGCCTACCGACATCTGCTTGAACCATTTACCGCCTTTTACAGGAAGACATTCGTTGCCCTCCTCGTCAATAATGTCGACGGGACAGAAAGTCCAGCCGTTGACTTCGATGGTCTTGCGGTGGAGGGCGGTGGTGGAACGGTCGCCCTCGTAATAGGTGTTGGTTTCGATTATGGTAGCGTCGGGCAGGTCTTTTTCAAACAAGGCCTTCACCCAGGAGCTGGGGATGATGTTGGGCCCGTTCTGCTCGCCTGTGTGGAGCTTGACTCCTACCTTGCCGGTAATCTTGCCATTGACCTTTTCGTACGCCTTGATAAGCCCCTCGGGGGAGAGATCGCGGGTGAAGTACACCACGGACTCGCCGCCCGTGCGCTGCTCGTAGGGAACGTATTTATCTCCGTCCGTACCGGGAACCGGAGCAGAGTCCTTGCCCCTCCGGGCGTAAATGATTGCGGCGGCAACGGCTATGCACGCCACGGCTATCCAAACTAAATTCATAGGCCTGAAGTTCATATTCACAAAGGTAATGATTTATTTTGTATTTTTGCCCCAGAATATTGCCCCAGAATGTTGTATATGAAAACGCGTTTGATTATTACTTTGGCGGCCCTCCTGATATGCTCGGGGCTGGCCGCGCAGGCTCCGGCGGCAGATGATCCGGACCAGCAGTATGCAACTGAACTGCTCAAGAAAGGAGCGAAAGCTCCGCAGATCAAGCTGAATGATATCAACGGGAATCCTTTTACGCTCAGTTCGCTGAAAGGACGCCGCGTGGTGCTCATTTTCTGGGCTTCGTGGTGCCCTGACTGCAGGGCTGAAGTGCCGGAACTCAAGGCGATGTACGAGGCTGCCGACCCTGAGAAAGTAGCGTTCGTGTCGGTGTCTTTCGACCGCGAATTCGACAAATTCAAAGCCTATGCGCTTGAAAATTCCCTTCCCGGGATCCAGCTCTTCGACCCGTCCGGCAAAAAAGACTCCGCCGTGGGGAAGGCCTACTGCGTTAAATGGATTCCATCCCTGTATCTGATCGATGCCAAAGGAAGAGTGGAGTTCGGCACCGTAGTCGCATCCAAGATAGCCGCTGCCCTCTAAGCGGCTGAAGCAATAAAAAACCGGGCGGGGATCAATCGATTCCCGCCCGATTCAATTATAAAAAAGCAGCAAATTACTTCGTGATGACCTTTGCCATCTCGAGGACCTTGTTGCTGTAACCCCACTCGTTGTCGTACCAGGCGCAAACCTTGACGAAGGTAGGATCGAGCTGGATACCGGCCTTCTCATCGAAAATGGAAGTGCGGGGATCGTTGCGGAAGTCGGTAGCCACGACTGCGTCGGCGGTGTAACCGAGAACTCCCTTGAGCTCGCCCTCGGAAGCGGCCTTCATAGCGGCGCAGATCTCCTCGTAGGAAGCGGGCTTTGCAAGCTCGACGGTGAGGTCGACGAAGCTCACGTCGGAGGTGGGAACGCGGAGGCTCATACCGGTAAGTTTACCGTTGAGTTCGGGGAGAACCTTGCCCACTGCCTTGGCGGCGCCGGTGGAAGAGGGAATGATGTTCTCGAGGATGCCGCGGCCGCCTCTCCAGTCCTTCTTTGAAGGGCCGTCAACGGTCTTCTGGGTTGCGGTTGCAGCGTGAACGGTGGTCATAAGGCCACGAACTACGCCGAAGTTGTCGTTGAGAACCTTGGTGATAGGCGCAAGGCAGTTGGTGGTGCAGGAAGCGTTGGAGATGATGTCCTGTCCGGAGTAAGTCTCGTGGTTGACACCATAGACGAACATAGGAGTGCTGTCCTTGGAAGGAGCAGACATAATGACCTTCTTTGCGCCGGCCTCGATGTGCTTGCGGGCCTTGTCGTCGGTAAGGAAGAGACCGGTGGATTCAACCACGACCTCGGCACCTACCTCGTCCCACTTAAGGTTGGCGGGATCCATCTCTGCGGTGAGGCGGATTTTCTTGCCGCCGACGAGCAGATAGTTACCCTCGACTGCTACATCACCCTGGAAAGCACCGTGTACTGAATCGTACTTGAGCATGTAGGCCAGGTAGTCGGGATCGAGAAGATCGTTGATACCTACGATTTCGATGTCATTGGGGAAATTTTCAACTGCTGCACGGAATACCATACGGCCGATACGGCCAAATCCGTTAATACCAAGTTTTACCATTTTTGTGTTTATAAAAGTTAAACAATAATATTTCCTTGAAAGGCGGCGCAAATTTATCAAAAATTTACTTAAAATCAATTATATTTGCAAAAAAAAGATGCGAATTCTTGTCTCGAACGATGATGGCTACCAGGCGCGCGGCATACGGAGTCTGGTAGAGGCTCTCCGGCAGTTCGGCGAGTTGACTATTGTGGCGCCCAAATCAGCGCAAAGCGGTATGTCGATGGCCGTATCGATGGGTTTCAAACCAATAGCTGTAAAGCACTTGTACGATTTGCCCGGCGAAGACTGGTGGTACCTTGACGGCACCCCTGCCAGCTGCATCAAGTTCGGTATCGACAATATTTTCTGGCCGGCCAAGCCCGACCTTGTGGTGACGGGTATCAACCACGGAAACAACGCCGCCACGGCTACGCTTTACTCCGGAACCATAGGAGCGGCGATGGAAGGTGCGCTCAACGGCATCCCTGCCATAGGGGTCAGCCTCGACACCTTCGACGAAGACGCCGATTTTTCGGCAGTTGAAGCCTTGCTTCCCGGCATACTCAGGAAGCTCCTGCCCGCCTACAATACCCGCAAGGGCTCTTTCTACAACATCAATTTCCCGTATCTGCCTAAAGACCAGATAAAAGGCGTCCGCCCCTCAAGGGTTGGGTTCGCGCACTGGGAGAAAGAATACCTGCCTTACAATTCCGAATTCCTCGCCTCGCGCGGTCACAAGCAGTCTTTTGCCGCCAGGGCCTATGCCGACACCAAACTTCCCGACGAGGAACTCTACGTAATGGCCGGAGATTTCGTGAGTGAGAGTGACAACGCTCCCGACGCGGACCACATTCTTATGTCCCAGGGATACATTACCGTAACACCTCAGAACATATATAACACCGATTTCGACGAGCTCAAGCGTCTATGCGATATTATCTGATAGCGGGGGAAGCCTCCGGAGACCTCCACGGGGGGAATCTTATCAAGGGCCTGAAAACTGCGGACCCTTGTGCGGAATTCCGCTTCTGGGGAGGGGATAATATGGCATCGGCAAGCCTTTCGGATCCCGTAGTCCACTATCGCGACTGCGCCGTTATGGGCCTGTCGGACGTTCTGCACAAGGCTCCTGACTTGCTGGGCAATTTGAAGCGATGCAAGCAGGACATTTCTCTCTGGAAGCCCGACGCGGTGATACTTATCGACTATCCTGGCTTCAACCTCAAGATAGCGGAATTCTGCCACGGTGCGGGCATCAAGGTGTTCTATTACATAGCACCCAAGACCTGGGCCTCCCGCGAAGGCCGCAACGCCAAGCTCAAGGCATACATCGACAAGCTCTACGTCATTTTCCCCTTCGAAGTCCCGTATTTCACGGGGAAGGGCATTCCTTTCGAGTACGTGGGCAATCCGCTGGTCGAAGAGATAGATTCGCACGTCTGGTCCAGGCCCGCCGAAGAGCCGTACATAGCCCTCCTTCCCGGCTCCCGGAAAGGGGAGATAGCCCGTATGATGCCCGTCTGTATGGAGGCGGCCGACCAGCTCGGAATGAATGTTCTCATAGCCGGCGCGCCCTCGATGAGCGAGCAGGATTACGCCCCATATACAGGCTCCCGCAGCAATGTAAAGGTACTGTTCGGACGCACTTACGACATAATCAAATATGCCGATGCCGCGATTGTAAACTCCGGCACCGCTTCCCTGGAAGCGGCTCTCATAGGCACGCCTCAGGTCGTGTGCTGGAGTGCGAGTTCCCTGACCTGGTTTGTGGGCAAGTATGTCCTTCGGGTGTTTGATCACGTCAAGTACATCTCCCTTGCAAACCTCTGCCTCGACAAACCGGTGTTCAAAGAACTGCTTCAAGATGATTTTAATTCCGCCTCCCTCGCCTCCGAGGTCCGATATTTGCTTGAAGACCAGGGGCGGCGCGCCGCTATGCAGCAGGACTATGCCCGGCTGCGTGAGATGCTTGGCGGCGGAGGGGCCTCGCTTAAGGCAGCACGCTCAATAATTGAAGAAATCAAACCATAATGCATATGAAAAGATTTTTAGTCATTTTAGCAACAACGCTTTCGCTTTGCAGTTGTTCGATTCTAGGCGGTATTAACTGGAACGCCGAAGGACTGGCCAGCGCAGCCGGCAAGGCTGCCACCGCAGCAAGCATCAGCGATGATATGGTGGTGGAGCTGAGCCGCCAGACCATTGCCCAGATGGATGCGCAAAGCGTTATCGACCACGGCGCATATGAGCAGCGCCTTGCCCGCGTTCTGTCGGGTCTTAAGGACCTGGACGGACTCCCTCTGAATTTCAAGGTTTACAAGACCAATGAAATCAATGCGTTCGCTTGCGGTGACGGTTCGATCCGGGTATATTCAGGCCTGATGGATGTTATGGACGATGAAGAGCTTACCGCCATCATCGGTCACGAGCTCGGGCACGTACGCCACAAAGATACCAAGCGCGCAATCAAGAACGCTTATGTGGCTTCCGCGGCACGCGACATCCTGGCATCGGCCGGCTCTTACGGCGCAGTGGCATCAGCCCTTCTGGGCGATGTAGGCGAGGCCCTTGTCAGCGCCCAGTTCTCTCAGGCTCAGGAATACAAGGCCGACGAGCACGGCTGCCAGTTCGCTATCGACAGGGGCAAGAATCCCTACAGTATGTACAATGCCCTCGAGAAGCTGATGAAGCTTTCCGACGGAGGCAACGGCTCGGTCATAGCCCATATGTTCGCCGATCACCCCAAGACCGAGAAGCGTATGGAACGTATGAAGAAGATGGCCGACAACTACAACGCGGGAAAGAATTAACCCGGATGCAGACAAAAAATCGGCATCAGTTCGTATGAGCTGATGCCGATTTTGTATTTGGTAAGCCTATACCCTCAGCAGGGCGTAGACCAGGTTCTTGACTATGTAGCAGGTAAGGCTCAAAAGTATTATCACCGACCAGTTGAGCGAGCAGAAAACGCAGACGAGCGCTGCTGCAAGCACGATGAAGGCAAAAGCGATACGCTTCGATTTGAGGGAAGAGCTGTCATCTTTGTGGAACTTGAAAGAGAACATAGGCACCTCGCTCAGGAGCAGAACGCTCAGGCAGACGCTCAGCAGGGGGATAAAAACCGGGCCTGAGCACCAGTCGGAGAGGAAACACGCGGGGTCGGCGGCGACATAGTAGCAAAGCGAGCCGACAAGAAGCGCCGCGGCCGGAGTGGGCAGGCCCAGGAAAGAAGCGCTCTGTCTTTCATCTACATTGAACTTTGCAAGACGAAGGCCGCTGGCCAGGGTGATGATAAGCGGTATCCAGCAGATCCAGCTCTCGCCGAACATACAGGTACAGGAGAGCTTGTACAACATAATGGAGGGCAAGACACCGAACGTGACCAGGTCGGACAGCGAGTCAAGTTCCTTGCCCATATCGGAATATGCGTCCAGGGCACGTGCTGCGAAGCCGTCGAAGAAGTCGGCCGCGGCACCGCCCAGCATAAGCAGAAAAGCAATGTCGGGACGGCCTTTAAAAGCGAAAACCACCCCGATGATCCCGCAAAGGAGGTTCATCGAGGTGATGCAGTCTGGAATGAATTTCTTCATTATAAATTACTTAATGCCTAGCTTGGCTTTGATATCACGAGGAATGGCATCTTTGTGAACCATCAAGTCTAGACTCTGGCCTTTGACATACAGTTCAGTAGCGTACCAGATACCTTTGTATTTTCCGCTTTCGCCCCAGGAATTCTTGACCATATAGTACTTCTTTCCGAACTGGTCCTTGGCGATACCGTAAATCTGCATACCGTGGTCGTCGGTCATAGTCTTGTTGTCGAAGTCGATCTGGCGGCTTTCCTGAGTGGCTTCTTTTTCATTAACGGAAACCGGAGCGGGCTTGCCCTCTTCTTTGCCTACCCAGTGCTCCTGGTCGGAACCTGCAGTCGAAGGCGCATTGGGGTCGATGTTGACGGCGAGGCCGTCGCGGGTGAAGCCGGGATGGCTCACGTCGGCGCCCCAGGCGGCGGTATAACCGTTGTTGATGGCATTGTCAAGGACAGTCATAAACTCGTCGATAGGAAGGTTCCAGGCCTGGTCCCAGCGCCAGTTGTCGCTGACCTCGATGGCGAACTTGGTATAAAAAGGATGATGGGTGAAGCTGGTAATGGTCACGTAGTCGGCAGGGTTGATCTTGAGGGCGTCGCGGTAGCTGGCGGGAGTATATTCCTTGCCATCTACGACAAACTTCTCGGGAATCTTGCCGAGATACTCGTCCAGAACGGCCTGGATAGCTCTCTTCCAGGCGGTACTGAGCGACCTGTTGGGGTTCTTGACCACTGCTTCGACCATAGCGTGAAGGATGGCGTCCATCTCTCCGGTAACGGGAAGGGGAGTGCCATAATTCAGGCCTGGCATCGCCTCGTTGGGGACTATACCGTAGTCACGGATGATATCCAGCGCGTCGTCGGCCTCGGAACCGATGGCGAAGTTAAGCTTGCCGTCCAGGCGCACATATTTCTCGGCCCTTTCCATATACGAATGGCTGACCACGAAGAACTCGGAAAAGTCGGGGTATTTGAGGGTGTCGGAAATCTTGCCCAGACGAATGGCCTCGGACTCGAAGAATCCAATGGCCGAATAAGCCCAGCAAGTGCCGCTGCGATACTGGTTCTTAATGGATGTTATAGGATTCGCCTTGACTGTAGTAAACTGGTAATCAGGCAGTTTGGGAGCTACCCTGGGCTGGGCCCAAAGAGAAGCGGCGCCCAAAGTGAGCGCGAGGATAATCAATAACTTCTTCATTATACAATAGTCTTCTGCTCACAAATATAATGAAAAAAGGAAAAAAGTATATATATTGCGATGATTTTTAAACGGCTGATACAGATGCGCAAACTATCATATTTACTGATACTTCTCCTTCTTTGCTTGTCTTGCGTGCACGACAGGCAGAAGGAAGAAAGTCTCACAAAAACATTCCAGGCTACCGGGGAATCCAACCCCGGCACCAGAACGGCTCTTACCGACGGCCAGGTCCTTTGGAGCGAGGGAGACTGCATCAGCGTTTTCAACACCGCCTGCCCGGCCGGAGAACAGTATGCCATCACTCCCGGAGACGGGGGCAAGAATCAAGCATCTTTCACCGGTACCGACATTGGCGTAGGTCCCTGGTACTCCCTTTATCCGCATTCGGGGGATGCTTCTTTCAATGACGGAGCCCTGTCTTTCTCCCTTCCGGGAGTTCAGCTCTACAGCGACGGCGGCTTTGGCCAGGGAGCCAATCCTATGGTAGCTGTGAGCGCCAGCAACAATCTGTATTTCAAGAATATCTGCGGCTTGCTGCTCGTGCCCCTCAAAGGCAGCGGAACGGTCAAGTCAATTACCATCACATCTTCTTCGCAAGAGGCTCTGTGGGGCTCAGCCAAAGTGAATATGGGCTATTCGGACATTCCAGAGCTTGAAATGACCCAGGTTCCGGACGAAGAGCACAAGAGCCTGACCCTCGACTGCGGCGAAGGCCTCACTCTTGGAGAAGAGGCGCTGAACTTCTATTTCGTCATCCCTCCGGGAGCGTTGACAGGCGGCTTCACCATTACAGTATCCGACAATACCGGCCACCAGTTCTCCAAGCAGACCAGCTCATCCATAGGCATCCTTCGCTCCACCCTCAAGCATATGGCCCCTCTGTCCTGCCCGCTTGCCGGATCCAGGCTACTCTCTTGCACTGAGTGGGGTGTGTATGACATCTCGGGAGCCGAAGCTGAGGGCATAAGGGTGTTCGGCAAAGACGACCAGGCGGCGCTCCGCAGCGGCCTGGAAATGCAGTTCCGCATACAGAGCCTGGTGAATGCCAACGCCTTATGCATAGGTTTCCCGGCCTCTATGGTCGAAGGGGAGTCGTACAATCTGGTACTTCAGTCGGTAGGCGACACCGGAGTTGACGACGCAACCGTCAGCGCCGTCCTTCTCAAGCGGGAAGATGGCAAATGCTGGCTGGAAGATGCCTCCGGCAAAGTAGGATATATAATCGCCGATGAACTATGAAAAAGCTGATACTACTTTTACTTGTCATAGGAGCATCGAGCGTTTGTGCCTATTCTGCGCCGGTCAGTCAGGCCAGGGCCAGGGAAACTGCAGCCAGGTTTTTCGGCGTCAGTTCTTCCTCCCCCCGAATGGTAGCGGGCGGACGGGCGACCCTGTCCAGCACTTCATTGTCCAGCCCTGCTTATTATATTTTCAATAATGACGGAGGCGGATTCGTTATCGTGGCTGGTGACGACTGCCTGGATCCCATCCTGGCATACTCCCTTACCGGCAAGGTGGATGAGGCTTCAATGCCAGAAAATATGCTGTTCTGGCTCGACGGAATAAGGCGCTCTGTTAATTTCCTGCGCCGGCACGACATCCCCTCTCTTCCCGTGCGGGACCAGCGTATGTCAACTCCCGCCACCCGGGCGGCTGAGTCCGGCGGCAAGGAGCTGACGCTTCCGGAGTGGAGCCAGGAAAACCCCTACAACTGGTATTGCCCTACAATCGCCCCGTACGAAAACGAGAAAGCGCTCACGGGCTGCGTTGCCACCGCCATCAGTATGGTGATGCGCTACCACCAGTGGCCGCCCTGCGGCAACGGCACTCTGCCGGATTATGTAATGGACTTCTATCCCGATCCGGACAGTTACAGGACGATAGACGTTCATATGCCCGGCCACGCCCTCGGTCACGAATACAAGTGGAACCTGATGCCGATGAATGATTTCTACAGCCAGATTCCCGTCACACCATCTGCGGGGAAGAAACAGGTTGCCTGGCTGATGTATGACTGCGGCATTATGATGGAAGCGAGCTACAGTATCTATGGCACGGGCGCTTTCTCATATATGATTCCCTCCCGTATGGCCACGTATATGTACTACAAACCTACTGCGAGATATGTTGCCAAACGTTCCTACAGCACCGATGCTTGGATAGCTCTTTTGAAAGACCAGATTGACAAGGGACTTCCAGTACTTTACGGCGCCGACAGTGAAGCCGGAGGCCACCAGTTCGTGATTCAGGGATACGACGCCGACGACAACCTGTATGTAAACTGGGGCTGGGGCGGAGAAGGTAACGGATACTTCGACATCGATTACTTCTACCCGTACAAAGATATCGACTTAAAGGAATACGGCTTTACCGACGAGGAAATAGCTGAAATAATGAGCGAGAATCTTTTCAATTCCAACCACGATGCCATTATCGACCTGGAGCCGGACAGAAGCGTCAATCCTGTTCCGGTGGAGATGGAAGAGCCGGTGCCCATAGTAACCCAAAGCGATACTCCCACCAGCATTTACCTCAAGGCTGGGCGATACAACAGGCGTGATTATTATGGACTGAGCGTCTCGTCCGGGACACTTGCCAAAGGCGCTTCGTTCAAGATGAATGCAGGTTTGATCAACAACCCCACTTCCAGCCGCTACAACGGCTACTTCCGGCTTGTTCAGACAGATTACAAAGGGGAGGTCATAGGTCCCATAAGCTTGAGCGACAAGTCGGAAGCTATCAAAACCAACGGCTTTACCTGCCTTGTCGACATCGACTGCGCGGCAAGCTACGACTGGACCTTGGGAGACAAGATTCAGCTCTTTTCTTCCAAAAGCCAGCTCAGCAGCAGCTACTCTCTTGTAGAATGGGTGAGCGACGGGGAAACCATAGGCGAGATTCCGCTGATCCCGATGTACTTTATCGATTCCGACAAAGAGCGCACGCTGATCAACAGCAACGAGGTTTACGAGTCCGTAGAGTGGTTCTCCGACTCCAAGGGAGACAAGGCCACAATAAGATATCCCGACGGCAGCGTCGAGACCATATTCAAGCCTGCCGCGGAATAATTACTGCTGCAACTGGATCTCAATGGTGGAGTCGTCAACTCCGCCGGCCTTGACTTGTTCTTTCACCCGGGCGGTGATGTCGGCTAAGCGTGAAGGATCGTCTATGACCAGTCTTGCGGTGAGCGCCGTTTCGGTGGTGCTGACAGGCCAGATGTGGAGGTCCTTAACCTCTTTCACCCCCTGGACCGAAGAGATGGACGACATAATCTTTTCGGCATCGATACGTTCCGGAACGGCGTCGATGCTCATCTTGAAGCTCTCTATCAGCACTCCAAGTATATTGGCCAGGACAAATCCTGCGATGCAGAGGCTCACGATAGGGTCGAGCATCACGAATCCTGTCCACTTAATGATGAATCCGGCAATCACCACGCCTATCGACAGCAGGCAGTCGGTGAGCATATGAATGAAGGCTCCGCGGGTGTTCACGTCGTGCCTCCGTTTGTACGAAAGAAGCGTTACCGACAAGGCGTTGATGACGATTCCCACGGCCGCGGTAATGCTTATGGCTGTGCCGTCGGGAGTAAGCGAGGAGGGATCGAGCATTTTCTCGATGCTCTCATAGATGATGGAACCGGCTATGATGACGACGAATATGGCGTTCAGCAGTGAAATGAGCACCGTGAGCTTACGGAAACCGAAAGTGAAATGCTTGCCGGGGCGGCTGGAGGCCAGAATGAAGGCAAAGAGGGTCAGGCACAGCGAAAAAACGTCCACCAGTTTGTGGCCTGCATCCGAAACGAGTGAAAGCGATCCGGAATGAAAGCCCATCCACGCTTCAAAAGCCACGAACAGAGCATTGAGAACGATGGCGCAGATGTATATTTTTTTCAGATCCCCGGTGATGGATTCGAGGTGGTGATGATGGTGATTGTGATCGTGTCCCATAAGAAAACAATTCAAAGTGTGCAAAGATATGGATTTTTTGTATTTTTGTATTCTTAAAAAGAATCTTTATGAGCAGAACATTCAGCACCTGCCTTCTTATATTGCTTGCAGCCGCCTCTTGCACGGGACCGGTTCAGAATGGTAGAGAAACCATTCCCCTGGTAGAACACATAGCCGCAAGCGCCGACTCGCCGGATCACGTCTTGTTGTCTTCGTTCGCCAAGATACCTTCGTCGGGCAGCATTTTCGTTGCCGGCTCGCCCCAGGTATGCACCTTGATCGGGAACAGCTTCCGTGACTGCGACGATTTTGACAACGTGCGCGCCCGCTTCTTCAGCGACGGTCTCAAGGATTTTTCCGGAGAGACCATAGCCCTTGCGGCCGATGAGGCATTTGCCCCCTACGGCGACTTCGTGGCATCCAACGGCGGCGCCGCTATGAGGGAGGTGACAGTGCGCACCGCGCTTGCCGCCTTGAAAGAAAAGTGCAGTATCAGCATCTACGACATTGAGGGCAACAAGTCCAAGGCTCCCGCCAAGATCATAGTCCTCGCAGACCCCTGGATGCTTTACTGCGGCAAATTCGACGTCGATACGCTCTTCTCCCTTACTTCCTGCAACGTGCCGGTGGTTTCGCCTTTGGAGCTGCTGGCCAAGTCGGCCTTCGCAGGTGAGAAGAAGTATTTCAACGTCGGCCTTATGTGCGACTCCCTATACATCGGCACCGGGGTTTACAAGTCGGTGTTCGAGGAGAAGGTGGCCGAGTATTCCATAATGGGCACCAGTTATTTTGAGGCCGCCACTCCAAGCTCCGAAGGCCAGATACTTGCCGGATTCCTTGACAAATATGCCGAATCGGGTAATACCGCGCCTCTCGACGTACTGCTGGTGGACGACTGGAGCGTGGACAGGCAGGCACTGATGGACGAACTCTCGCTCATACGCGACTTCCACAAAGAAGAGTCGATGCGCTACGGCAAGATGATTTCGCCTGACTTTACCATTTTCTGCAGCTCCGATCTTACGATGCACGAGTGCTACCTGACGATGAGGAAGCTCAGCCTCTTTACGCACCGTATAGCGCTGCCCGAACTAAAGTTCTACACTATCAAGCCTTTGCCCGGCCGAGAAGCTCAAGAGTTCCTGTTGATTCCTAGCGAGAATGTTTAAGATTACTGTAGAGCAGGGAGAGATTGAACAGATGCCCCTGGGCAGCTTTCCCGGAGAGATAAAAGTAATAGATAAACCCGGGCTCGACTACGAACGGGCCATATTATACCTCCGGAGACAGAAAATTCTGGGCTTCGATACAGAGAGCCGCCCGACGTTCTCGCCCGGCGAGCACAGCCACGGAGTAGCCCTGCTGCAGCTGGCCGGCCCCCAGAAAGCATTTCTATTCAGGGTCCAGCTGCTTGGAATGCGCCGCTCGCTCTGCAATCTGCTTTCTAACAGCAAGATCATCAAGGTGGGCGCAGCCTCACTGGACGATGTGCGGGGGCTCCAGCGCCTGAACAAGTTCCAGGCCGCAGGGTTCGTGGACCTGCAGAAGATAGCCTGGGAGTGGGGAATACGTGACAAGAGCGTCAAGAAGCTTGCGGCCAATATCCTCAGCTGCCGTATCTCCAAGGCCCAGCAGCTTTCCAACTGGGAGGCCCCTGTGCTGAGCCCGTCCCAGTGCAGGTATGCAGCTACCGACGCCTGGGTTTGCCGGGAAATGTACCTCAAGCTCCTGGAGAGCGAAAAGCATCCTCTCACTCCCGAAGAGATGATGCCTCCGCAGGAAAGGCTGGCGCACGAGCAGGCCGTTGCCCGCAAAGAGGCCAACATAGCGGCCGAAAAGGCAAGAGCCCACACGTCGAAGCGCCGCAAGTCACGTCGCAAGAAAAAGAAGGCAAATGATAAAAGTAATACTGAAGAAGGGCAGGGATGAGTCGCTGCGCCGCTTCCACCCCTGGGTGTTTTCAGGTGCCATAGCTCAGATACAGGGTCACCCGCACGAGGGGGACATAGTTGCCGTACATAGCGCAGAGGGGGAGTTCCTGGCATCGGGCCATTACCAAATAGGCTCGATCGCCGTAAGGGTGCTGAGCTTTTCCGGCGACCCGCTTTCTCCTGATTTTTGGACGATTGCCATCGAGCGAGCCCGCCTGGAGCGGGAGGCGCTAGGACTGCCGTCCCCTCAGACAAACTGCTTCCGGCTTGTCCACGGTGAGGGAGACGGTCTTCCCGGGCTTATAATAGACTGGTACGACGGCGTTTGCGTGCTTCAGGCACACAGCGTTGGAATGTTCCGTGCCAAGAAAAGCATCTGCGAGGCTCTTCAGGCAGTATTCGGCGATTCGCTGAAAGCCGTTTACGACAAGAGTTCATCTACCGCACCCTTCAAGGCCGGTCTGGAACTCGTTGACGGTTACTTGTATCAAGCGCCCTCGTTTGCGGGAGCCGAGACTTGCGTGCTCGAAAACGGGCATTCTTTTATGGTCAACTGGGAAGAGGGCCAGAAGACCGGCTTCTTCCTCGACCAGAGAGACAACCGTTACCTGGTGGGCAAATATGCTCCCGGACGCCGCGTCCTCAATCTTTTCTGTTATACCGGCGGCTTCAGCATCTACGCCCTCGAAGGAGGCGCCGCGCAGGTTGACAGCGTCGATTCTTCCGCCAAGGCAATGGCGCTCGTGGACAGGAATGTTGCGCTTACAGGCAAGGCGGACAGGCATAATTCATTTTGTACCGATGCGATAGATTTCCTTTCCGCGACTCCGGAAGGGAAGTACGACCTTATCATTGTCGATCCGCCTGCATTCGCAAAGCACCGCGGGGCGCTGAACAACGCCCTCCGCGCATATCAGAGGCTTAATGCGGCAGCAATTTCAAGGGTGTCGCCCGGAGGGCTCGTCTTTACTTTCAGTTGCTCGCAGGTGGTGGACAAGATAACATTCGCCCAGCTTGTGTTCAGCGCAGCTGCCCAGACCGGCAGGAGCGTGAGGATAGTGGACCGCCTGTGTCAGGGCGGGGACCATCCGGTGAGCATATATCACCCCGAGGGAGAATACCTCAAGGGACTACTGCTATACGTAGAGTAATCAGTTTTTTTCTATCAGATCCAGAAGCTTGTCTATGGCCTCATTGTCGGGGATATGGGCAAGTACCCTCTGCCCGTTATGGTAGATGGACACTCTGCCGCCTCCTTCTCCCACATAGCCCCAGTCGGCGTCCGCCATCTCGCCGGGGCCGTTTACGATGCATCCCATCACGGCTATTACCATTCCTTTCAGGTGGGCGGTGCGTCGTTTGACCTCCTCGAACGTCTCTTCCAGGCGGTACATAGTGCGGCCGCACCCGGGGCAGGCGATATACTCCGGACGGTAGAAGCGACGCCTTGAGGCCTGCATTATCTCGTCTTCGAGGTAGGGGCTAAGCCCGGCTTCGGAGGGGATGGTGTCTATTTCGCGGTCCAAAAGACGCGGCCCCCACTGGATTGCCGCATCCAGCACGGGGTCGGGCTCGAAGCCTTGGGGACGGCTGAAATAATCCACTATGTGACGCGCTACCGGAAGCTCATTTACAGGTGGTTCCGTCAGGGAGACACGCACGGTGTCGCCTATGCCTTCGCGCAAAAGAGAGGCAATGCCCACGCAGGACTTTATCCTTCCAGCATCGCCGTTTCCGGCTTCGGTCACTCCGAGGTGGAGAGGGAAAACGAGCTTGCGCTCTTTCATAAGCTTGACCAGCTCGCGGTAGGCTTGCACCATAACCACAGTGTTAGATGCCTTGAGCGATACTACGACGTTGAAAAAAGATGCATCGGCGCACATATCCAGCCATTCCATCGCGGCCTTGGCCATCGCAAAAGGCGTATTGCCGTAAAGTTCGGTAATATACTTTCCCAGGGAGCCGTGATTCAGGCCCACCCGGACAGCGGTGCCGTTGGCCTTGCAGACCTCGAGGAATTCGGCAAACTTGCTGCGTGCCTTCTGGTGGTCGGGATGGAAATTTCCCGGATTGATCCGCACTTTTTCCACCACTCCGGCGCAGGCAATGGCCGTATCGGCAGAGAAATGAATGTCGGCTACAAGAGGTACCCGGCAGCCTTTTTCACGAAGGATGGCGTGGATTGCCTTGAGGGAGGCGACGTCCTGCAAGCCGGGCACTGTAATGCGTATCATCTGCGCCCCGGCGGCAGAGAGTTCAAGGCACTGGGCAACCGTTGCCTGCACGTCGGAGGTATGGGTGTTGCACATAGTCTGCACCACCACCGGCGCTCCTCCGCCTATCACCAAAGCGTCACCTATCTTGACTTGGAGTGTTGTCAATCGTTCCATACACGATGTCCCTGGCTTCTTTCTTAAGTTGTTTGCTGGTCTTGCCCGTGCGCTTGGTCAGCTGGAAATAAATGCCCGCCGTAACCGAAATGTCAATGGGATTGGCATAACGGTAATAATAGGTATTATAGGGATGGAAGACCTCGTTGTAATAGTCCGGTTCATACAGGTTCTGCATACTCCACCGGGCAAGGATATTGAGGTGGAGTTCGACAGGATCTATCATAAAGGCGATTCCGGCCCCGCCCACAATACCATAGTCGAAGCGGTATTCGTAGTCGCGGAATTTGTTTGCGTACTCGGCATCCATATATACTCCGCTGCGCTCGATCTGTGTCCTGTAGCCAACATACCCGCCAAGATTCGCCATAATCTTGGTAGGAGCGGCGTCCACGTGGAAATGCATCATAGCGGGCACCTCCATCGTGGTGATGGAAACATCCGTAGCTCCGTCGATATAGCCCATAGGGAAGCCCGTCTCGGGATTGTCGCGGAAAGTACACCCTTCGTGCGAATAGGAGAAGCCCAGGGTTATGCCGAAGTAGGGCATATAATTGAACATCTTCTCGTAGTGGGTGTACATTATGGAAAAATAAGTAGGATTGAAACGGAAATCCGTACCCATTTTGTCGGGGTTGAAATAAACCGTCGAGAATGTGACGCCGTAATTGACGCCTATCATATGATAGTCGTTTATCGTCTCTGCCCTCCGGAGAACGACCGTGTCGAGGTATTCGTCGGTGAATACCAGTGTATCGGTCTGAGCCCGAAGGAGAGCGGCGCAGAGCAGGAACGAGCAGAGCAGGATCAGTTTTTTCATTGTTCAAACAAGGCTTTGACGTCAATTTCCTGTTCAACCTCGGCGCTGGGAGGAATTTCCAGATAGTCTTTGTCTCCGACGGTAAAGAACAGCACGGCTTCCGGCTGGCGGTGCTCGAGGATGGAACCCGTATCAACGATGGTGTTGCGGTTGCCGTCATCGGTAATGCGTATGCTGTACTTGCCTTCCTGGAGGTAGGGGAAATCAAGGACTGTATCCGAGTCGATTATGTAGCTGCGGAGAGTCTTTTTGCGGCTTTCGTCTAGCAAGTCCACGATAATCTTGCGGTCAACGTTGGTCATCGGCGTGCGGAGGATGCTGAGTTTCTCGTCGGTAGGGAGGGAAACTTTGACCTCGGTACTGTCGGAGTAGAAGCCGTTTATGTTCCGGAAGGCGTGGTGGGGCACCTTGAGAGTGTACTCGTAGCCGGGCAGCATCTTTTCCGTCGGCCTGATGATATAGCGCCTCAGGTTGGCGGAATCCCGCTCGACGGTAACGGAGCTCTTGAACTCTTTCTGCTTGGGGTTGCGGTAGCGGAAGTCCAGCGAGTCGAAACGCTCATACACAATAGGATGCTTGAACTCCAGTTCTATTCCGTTCTGCTCCACGGTCTCCGGAGTGGCCGTCAGTTTGAACACGCAAGTCGTGTCTTCTTTCTTGATGCTCTTGCGCTGCATCTTCTGGAGCACCCTCCGGCCTTCGGGCATAGTGAGCTTGAGATGCTCGAGCGTGGGGCGCGGCACTCCGAGAGAGTCGGTCTTGCGGTAATTGACAAAGAGGTGCAGCGTGTCGGGCGCGGGCTTGCGGTTGTTGACCCAGATCTCCAGACTGTCCTGGAGCACGTTGAACTGGGTTATCAGCTCCGATGCCTTGAAGCCCTTCACCCACAACGAATCTATCCACACATACGGAGCCATAAAAGTGATGTACGCGCTTCTGTCGTCGGTGCGGGCCTTGTTCATCAGGAACTGCTTGGAGGGCCTTTCGCGGAAAAGACGTATTTTGAAGTCCTTGGGACGGGCCTCGCACATAAGGGTGTCAAGCATATCGTACTTGAGCATCTCGGGAAGGGTATCGACGACCCGTTTGACCGGACGTATCAACGAATCCACGAATCCTACCAGGTCGGTGTCGGGATCGTAGATATTGTTGTTGTTCTCGTCCTTGATGGCATACAGGCGGTAGAGGGTGTCGGCAAGGTAGGGGAGACAGAAGTATCCCCAGTCATCGGTCTTGATTGCTGCGTCGGGCCTGTGAAGGAACACTGCCGAATCGGAGAGGTCTTTGTACAGAAGCACCGTAGCCTCCTTGACCGGACGCAAGGTGTTGCAGTCCTGAACTACGCCGCTGATGAGCAGGGAATCGATAGTCTGACCGGTGGAGAACACGTAGGTGTAGCCGGGGAACATATTTCCCTCGTTATTGTCGGCCAGGGCGTTGTTGAAGTTAAGGGTATAGGTAGTATTCGAATCGAGAGGCTCTTCAAACTGGACCACCAGGAACTTGTCCTTGATCCTGGCCTTCGGCGCCTTGGCCTGGGGAGGAGAAAGGAAAATGTTCTTGGGATTCTTGATAGTGACATATTCGTCGAAACGGAATATGATCTTGGCTCCCGACACCGGCACGCCCACGGCGCCGGGCAGGGGATTGATGTCGATGATCAGAGGCGGCAGGGTATCCTTGAGTCCGCCGGTGGGAGCCTGCGTGGTGTTGGCGCAGGAGTGCACGAAAAGCATCGGGACGAATATCGCCGCCGAAATAATCAGGGGTATGAATCGTTTCAGCTTCATTGCAATTCACTTATCGACACATCTTCGATGCCGTCTATTTTCTTGAGCGCGTTTACTATTTCTTCGGCAAGCCCGGGGTGATTGATACCCAGCAGGTTTATGCGTATGGATACTTCTTCGGGCTTGCGGCCGGCCATATTCTCGGCAGTCTGCAAAGACTCGGGATCGTTGGCCTTGATGTACTCGAGCACCTTGCGCCTTGCGCTGCTGGTGTGGAGGAAACTCAGCCACGAGGCTTTGGGAGAGGCGTTGCGGGCCGTTATGATCTCCACCTGGTCGCCGGCCTTGAGCTTGCGGGAGAGGGGAGCGAGCTTCATATTTACCTTGGCGGCGATGGCGCTGTGGCCTATGTTGGTATGGATGCGGTACGCGAAATCCAGGGCGGTGGAACCCTTGGGGATGCTCATCTGCTGACCTTTAGGGGTGAAGACCACTATCTCGTTGGGCAGGATGTCGTCCTGGATGATATCCAGCATCTCCAGGGAATTGATGTCTCCGCTGCCGAGTATTTCCTGAATCTTCGCCAGCCAGTTGTCCACGTCGCTTCCGGTCTCGGATAGGTAACCGTCGTTCTTGTAGGACCAATGGGCGGCGATACCTTTTTCGGCAATATCGTCCATACGCCGAGAGCGTATCTGCACCTCTACCCATATTCCGGCCTTGCTCATCAGGGTGCAGTGCAGGGCCTCGTAGCCGTTGGACTTGGGCTGCTTGATCCAGTCGCGGGTGCGGGAAGGCTTGTCGGTGTACATACGCGTGATGATAGAGTATATGGCGTATGCCTGCTCGCGCTCGGTCCTGGGGCTTTCGGGATCGAAAATTATGCGCACCGCGTAGATGTCGTATATTTGCTCATAAGGGACCCCTTTGTTCTTCATCTTGTACCAAATGGAGTATGGGGTCTTGATACGCTTCTTGATTTCGAATACGTAGCCCTTTTCGTTCAGGGCATCATTTATAGGTGCTATGAATTCATCCACGTCGCGGGTCCTGGCCGACACGTCCTTGTCGATGCGGCTCATAATGTCGGTGTAGGCCTGGGGCTGTTCGTACTTGAGCCAGAAGTTTTCCATCTCCGACTTTATGCTGTACAAGCCGAGCCTGTGTGCCAGCGGGATGAAGATAAACATAGTCTCGGAGAGTATCCTGTCGCGTTTAGCCTTGGGCAGGGTGTCCAGATGGCGGCAGTCTTGAAGACGGTCGGCCAGCTTGATGAGGACTACCCTCACATCGTCTCCCAGAGTAAGCAGCACCGTCTTGAAATTCTCAGCCTGCCGTTCGCTCTCCTCGTCCTTGCCGAGGGAAGCGGGGGCGTTGGCGCTGGATAGAATCTTGTTGATATTCTGGAGCCCTTCCACCAGCTGCGCAATCTTGTCGCCGAAGCCCAGACGGATATCGTCGAGGGTGTAGTACAGATTGCCGGGCACATCCATCAGCAGGGCGGCGCAGATAGACTTGTAGCCCAGGCCAACCTTCTCAAGAACTATGCGGGCCACATCTATGCAACGAAGGATATAAGGCTCGCCGGTGTGTGTCAGAACGTTGCGGTGGGCGTCGGAGGCCAGGCCGAAGGCTTTGCGTATATCCAGCAGCTCGCCCTCGTCGCGGCAGCGCTTTGAGGCAAGGACCATAAGGGACTCAAACTCTGTATTTACCATCCTGCTCATCTGTAATACTCCTGAAGACCGTAATTCTTGACGTTCTGGAAGCTGTAAGTCAGCTGCGCCCCGTATATGATGATCTGCCAGCTGAAATTCAGCCAGATAAGGAATAGAGGGATGGCGGCCAGCACTCCGTAAACCGTGTTCAGACGGGCAACGAACACCTGAGTCTCAAGGTAGAGATACTGGAATACCACGAAAACAAAGGCCCCCACCAGGGCTGCCTTGAGGGCATATTTGTACTTGACCTTGGTGGCCGGGATGAACTTGTACATCGCGCTCAGAGTAAGGGTGGCGATAATGTAGAAGCCCACGTAGCCTATGAGCTTGGGCAGGAACTTGAGGTCCGAAAGGTCGAGACCGAGGAGCATAGTAAAGTTGGTGTAGTATGCGATACCCACACCGAAAATCACCACTATAAACGGGGTAAGGATAAGCACCAGCAAGTAAAAACCGAAGCGCTTGTAGATCTTGCGGGGGATCTTGCGAATGCCCCATACGTTGTTGAACACCCGCTCCACCTGGAACATCATCCACAGCACGGTCCAGAGGAACATAAGCGCGGAAATGATTCCCACTCCGCCGCTCTGGGCTATGTCGATAATGTTGCCGGCCTTCTCCTTGATGAGCAGCAGTAAATGGCTGTCCACGTTGGGCGTGAGGATTAGCAGCAGGGCGTCGAGGTACTCGGACAGTCCCATACCGCCCGAAATGGCGAACATAAAGGCCAGCAGGGGAATGAGGGCGAGGGTGACGAAGTAGCTGAGGGCGACGCACTGGAAGCCCATACGGTTCTCCGCGAAGGTGTTGATGGTAATCCTCACCAGTTTCACGAAAGTGACCAGACGGGCGTATCCTTTCGACACCATCGCGACTTTGTCGGTGTCGATCGACCAGATGCGGTCCGTAAATAAATCCAATATCCTCCCCATACTAAAACAACGTCAATTCTTGAGCCTGCCCTTGCGCCGCGCCGGCGGGAAGCATATCGCGGAATACCTGCTCCGACACTACCGGGATACCAAGCTTGGCACACTTCTGAAGCTTCTCCGGGCCGGGCTTGGTGCCCGCCAGAAGGAAGCTGGTATTACCGCTGACTCCCGACGCGCACTTGCCGCCGTGGGCCGCTATAAGCTCTTTCATAGCATCCCTGGAGATGCTGAAATTGCCGGAGACTACGATAGTCTTGCCGTCAAGTGCGCCCGAAAGCGCCTCCGCCCTCTGAGCTGCCGAGAACTGCAGCCCGGCATCGCGCAGCCTTGCTATTTCCTGCAGATTAGCCTCCTGGTGCATATAATCATAAATACTGCCGGCGATCACATCGCCGACCTCCGCCACTTCGAGCAGCTGAGCGGCACTTGCCTCAATGATGGCGTCGATATTTCCAAAGTGCCGTGCCACGTCGCGGGCAGTACTTTCTCCTACGAATCTGATGCCAATTGCAAACAAAACTCTCTCAAAAGGAACCGAGAGACTCTGGGAGAGCGAATCCAGGAAACGTTGAGCCGAGCGTTCCTGCCATCCCTCGAGACTCAGGAGCTGGTACTTGTTTATATGGTAAAGGTCCGAAGGCCTGCGTACCAGACCGGCCTCGAAGAACTGCTCTACGGTTGCGTCCCCGGCAAGGATGTTCATAGCCCGGCGGCCGGTAAAATGAAGTATTCGGCCCTTTATCTGGGTAGGGCAGCCCGATGTGTTGGGACAGAACCACTTGGCCTCTCCTTCCTGCCGTATGAGCGGAGTCCCGCAGTCGGGGCAGAGGGCAGGGAAGGAGGGAGGTACGGCGCCGGCTGGCCTTTTGAGCAGATTGACCCCGGTGATCTTGGGTATAATTTCTCCACCCTTCTCCACATACACGAAGTCTCCCACACGTATGTCCAGGGAGGCTATCTGGTCCGCATTTACAAGAGTCGCCCTCTTTACGGTAGTGCCTCCGAGCTGCACCGCCTCCAGATTGGCCACTGGAGTTACGGCTCCGGTCCTTCCCACTTGATAGTCGATGCTCAGCAGCTCGGTGCACGCCTGCTCGGCCTTGAACTTATAGGCCACGGCCCAGCGGGGCGACTTGGCGGTGTACCCGAGGGCCCTCTGGGCCGCAAGTTCGTTGATTTTTATGACGATGCCGTCGGTGGCGTAAGGGAGGGACTTTCGGGCCGTATCCCAATGCTCGATGTAGCGGCGTATGTCGTTGATGTCTTTACATATCCTGCGTTCTTCCGATACCGGCAGGCCCCAGGAAGCAGCCTTGGTCAAGGCCTCGTCGTGAGTGTCGAACGGCACGCTCTGCGCAGGGATATGGTACAAGGTGCACCAGAGGCCGCGGCGCCCCACCTCCTCGGGATTGCCCAGCTTGAGCGAGCCGGAAGCGGCATTGCGCGGGTTTGCGAACGGAGCCTCGCCAATGTCTTCCCGCTCGGCGTTAAGCGCTTCAAAAGAAGAGTAAGGCATCAGGATCTCGCCCCTTATTTCGAATTCCGGGGGATAATCGCCCTTGAGTTTAAGCGGGATGTTCGATATGTGCTTTACGTTCTCGGTTACGTCGTCCCCCTGTATTCCGTCGCCACGTGTGAGAGCGCGTGTAAGGGTGCCTCCGGTGTAGGTGAGGCAGATGGCGGTACCGTCAAATTTAAGCTCGCAGCTGTAGCTGAAAGGGCCGTCAAGCGCCTTGTCCGCACGGGCGGCAAAATCTTCGATCTCTGAAATGCTGTAGGTATTGCCGAGCGAGAGCATAGGGTAGCGGTGCGGGCGCTTCACGAAATCGCTGCCCGCGAGAGGCTCGGCATTTTCGCCAGCAGGAGCATCGATGTCGCTTCCTACCTTCTGGGTAGGGGAGTCGGGGGTGAGGAACTCCGGATACTCCGCTTCGAGCGCCTCCAGCTCGTGCATCAGGAAATCGTATTCCTGATCGCTCATCGTGGGGGCGTTGTCAACGTAGTATTTACGGCTGTTCTCATTCAGAACCGCCTTAAGTTCAAGTATGCGTTTCTGAGCTTCTGTTCTGTCCATACGTGCGCGGGCGTACATATAAAGTTTACAAATATACGCTTTTTCCTTGAAATAATTGTTATATTTGTAGGCTACTAGAAAGTTCATTTTATTAACTATATGAAAGATTCTATTATTATTCTTTGCGGCGGCGGCCCGGCTCCGGGTATGAATACCGTCGTTTGCTCCGTTGCCAAAACATTCATCAAAGGCGGCTATCGCGTTATAGGTCTGCACGGTGGATACAGCGGCCTGTTCAACAACAACCCCCGTATCGAGGACATCGACTTCTTCAAGGCGGATGCGTATTTCAACAGGGGCGGTTCCTATTTGCAGATGAGCCGTTTCAAACCTACGGACGAAGATTTCGAGCAGCGTTTCAACCTTGAGCTTTTCCAGCAGAACAACATCAAGTTGCTTGTCACGGTAGGTGGAGACGATACCGCTTCGACCGCCAACCGCATTGCCAAATTCCTCGAGGCAAAAAAATATCCGATCGCCAATATCCACGTTCCCAAAACCATCGATAACGACCTGCCCCTGCCCAACAATACTCCTACTTTCGGTTTCAATTCGGCCAAGCAGGAAGGCGCACACATAGCCCGTACCATCTACGAGGATGCACGCACGTCAGGTAACTGGCTGCTTATCAGCGCAATGGGCCGCAGTGCCGGACATCTCGCCCTTGGTATCGGCGAGGCTACCCACTGCCCTATGACCATTATCCCCGAGATGTTCAACAAGACCGACATCACCATCGACAAGATCATTAAGCTCACTCTGTCAGCAATCATCAAGCGCAAGATCCTTGGTGTCGGCTATGGTACCGTGGTGGTGGCCGAGGGAGTATTCCACGACCTCGCAGCCGAAGACATCAAGGCCGCCGGCGTCCATATGACCTACGACGAGCACGGTCATCCCGAGCTCGGCAAGATCAGCAAGGCCGTTCTCTTCAACGAGCTTCTGGAGAAGGAGTTCAAGAAAGTGGGTATGAAAGTCAAGACCCGTCCGGTTGAAATCGGTTACGACGTCCGCTGCCAGGATCCTATCGCATACGACCTGAGCTACTGTTCCGAGCTTGCCATGGGAGTTTTCGAACTCTTCTGCAAAGGCGAGACCGGATGTATGGTGTATGTAGATGCATTCGGCAACGCTTCTCCTCTGTATCTGCACGACCTGCAGAATGCCGAGGGCAAGATTCCTCCCCGCAGGGTAGATATCGACGGCGGAATAGCCCGCAACTACTACAACCACATCTGCCACTACATCACTCCTGCAGACTACGAAGCTGCCAGGAAGTATGTTCCCGATCCCGAGGCATACGACTTCAAGCAGATACTTAATTGGTAAATCACTATAATTATTAACACAAATGAAAAGAATTGCAATCCTGGTCGCAACGCTTTTGCTTGCTACCGCTCCGGCTTTCAGCCAGATCATCCCCGGCGCCGGCTACGTTAACAGCACCTTTATTTCAGGCAGCAACAATTACGTACAGAACGGCTTTTATGCCGGTGTATCTATGGATATGAAACTGTCGGGACTCAAAGGGCTTTCCTTCCTTCCCGGAGCTTATGCATCTCTGATCTCCTATGCCTCTTCCGACAATTTTTACGGCCTTGTAAGCGGAGACGAGAAATCTACCGAGATCGACCTCACCATACCGGCGTATTTCAAGTTCACTTACGGTCTTTCCCGCGATGCCAGGGTATTCGCCTATGCAGGTCCCAGCGCCCAGATCGGCGTGATAGCCAAGAGTTATTCAAAGGCTACAACTTTCCTGGGCTCCAGAGAGAGTACAAGGGATTTGTTCACCGGCAATTCCGGTCTTAACCGCTTTAATGTACTCATCGGCGGCGGCGTAGGCTTCGGCTTCTCGCAGTTCAGCATCAATGTTGGTTACGACTACGGCCTGTTGAATGTATATCGCGGAAGCCGTGACAGTGTGATCAACCGTGCAAATCTGCACGTAGGTGTTTCCTTCGCTCTGTAACAGCTTGAGCAATAAACAAAAAAGCCGACCCCAAGGGGCCGGTTTTTTTGTTGCTCATACGGAAAATCCTAGTCGAGTTCTTCGATTACGGGAGCCTCGGGGGCGTTCTTCATAACAGAAGCGATGCCCATCTTCATTGTGCGCTCGGATGCGTACATCTGGCTGGAGCCGATAACCTGACCGTTGCTGGCCTTGAGGTTGAAGAAAGGCTTGCCGTTCTTGGCTTCCTTAATCTCGAAGCGGGCCTCGATGGGGGCGTTCTTCTTTACAGACTCGATGCCGTTGAGGCAAGCGGGCTTGGTGGTGTAGCCCTCGCTGGTGAGGATTACCTGGCCGTTGGTGGCCTTGAGGTTAAACTGGAATTCTCCGTTCTTTCTGAGAGTGATAACAAACTTTCCCATTTCTGAATTATTAAAAAGTGATTTTCGCAAACTTAACAATTTATTGTTAAATTTGCAATATTATTAAAAGATTATGCTGACAAACGCCGAAATAAAGCGCTTAAAGTCATTGAGAGAGAAGAAATTCCGTGACGAATACGGCCAGTTTGTGGTTGAAGGGGAGAAGCTTGTCCAGGAGGCCCTTGAATCCGGATTCGAAGTAAGCGCAGTTTACCGCGAGTGCGAGATTGGCACCGAGGCGATGTCACGCATATCCTCATTAAGCAGCCCTTCACCCGTCCTTGCCCTAGTCAATAAGCCTGCGCCCCGCAAGCTGGAAATAGAAAGGGGGCTTTACCTCGGTCTCGATTCAATCCGTGATCCGGGCAATATGGGCACCATACTCCGGCTCGCCGACTGGTTTGGGATAAGCACCGTTTTCGCCTCCATTGACTCCGTCGAGATTTACAATCCGAAGGTAGTGCAGGCTTCAATGGGCTCTATTTTCAGGGTAAAGACGGTGTACTGTGACCTGGCTGAAATCTGCAGGCGATTCCGCATCGCCGATATGCCGGTGTACGGAACGTTCCTGGACGGTGCTTCGCTGTACGGCACTTCTTTGTGCGACGAGGGCCTTATAGTAATGGGAAACGAGGCAAACGGCATCAGCAGTGAAGTCCGGAGCGAGTGCTCTTCCAGGCTGTTCATCCCTTCTTTTGCCAAAGGGAAGGGCCCTGAGTCGCTGAACGTTGCGGCGGCAACTGCCATTATACTTTCAGAATTCAGGAGGAGGGTATGACACAAAGGGGAACACTACTCTTCGCAGCTCTTGCCGCCCTGCTGCTTTCAGGCGCCTGCAGCACAACCCGCGTGCTCAGCGAGGGCGAATATCGCCTTGCCTCCAATAAGGTGCAGATCGAGGGCCGCAACAAGCAGCTCACCCCTTCGGATGTTTCGTCGTACATCAAGCAGCCGGCCAATTCGTCTTTCATCTTCGGCTGGAACCCTATGATAAGCATCTATAACTGGTCGGATCCGTCAAAGGACGACTGGATCAACAGGTCGCTGCGAAACGTGGGTACCGCGCCGGTCGTATTCAATTCCTACCAGGTTGGCAGCTCCTGCGAGAACATCCGCAAGCACCTCGACTATCTTGGGTTCTATAATTCCGAGGTCACCTCCAAGATCGATACCGTCAGGCGCCTGGTCAAGGTGACTTACTTCGTGCATCCCGGCGAGCGATGCCGTATCGACAGTCTGGTATATAAGGTTCCCGAGGGCGAGTTCGGCGAGGAGTTCCTTGAAGATCTGCCCAACGTGGGGGTCAAGACCGGAGACTGGCTTTCGGAAAAATCGCTCGAGGCCGAAAGCGTCAGGGGCGCCTCCCATTTCAGGAATCTGGGCTACTACGACTTCAGCAAGTACAATTATTTCTTCACCGCGGACACGCTGAACTCCCGCAACATACTGACTTACGAAATCCGCAACTACACCCGTAACGAACCCGAGGATAACGCCGCCCCCATCTTGAAGTATCACATAGGGGACGTCACCATAAGCCATTCCGCCGAAGTGCCGTTCAGGGAAAGTGTATTGCGGAAAATCAACCTTATCAAGCCGGGTGACATATACAGCGAGAAGATGGTCAACAACACATACAACCGTCTTTCTTCGCTGCGCCTGTTCAACAGCGTAGGTATCGAGATGGTGCCGGTCGACAGCAGCATAGTCGATTGCCGCATCACTATGGGAGAGAGCAAACTCAAGGGTGTCAAGCTGGACCTGGATATGTCCACCAATTCTTCCGGCCTGCTGGGAGTCTCTCCCAATGTCAGTTTCTACAACAAGAATATCTTCCACGGAGGAGAATGGCTTTCCGTAGGCTTCAGCGGCAATTTCCAGTGGCGTCCCAAAACCGATTTGAGATCCAATGAATTCGGTGTTTCGGCCAGCCTCAGTTTCCCGCGTTTCCTGGGACTGCCTTACAAGATTTTCACCGGCCCGAATATTCCCAGGACCGAGGTCCTTGCGGCATTCAACTACCAGAACCGTCCAGAATTCACCCGTTACATAACCAACTTGTCGTATGGCTATCTCGGCCAGACCAAGTTGTTCCATTATCAGGTATATCCGTTCAGGGCCGCAATTATCAAAGTCGACAATATAGAAGAAGAGTTCTTCTGGACCTTGTTCCGCAACCCCTACCTCTGGGATTCTTTCACCGACCACCTGGACGCCGGCGTAAGCGGGCAGTTCTATTGGACCACCGATGCTTCCCTCATACCCAAGGGCTCATACCGCTTCATCCGCCTCGGCGTGGATTTATCGGGTAATATCATCTCTCTTTTCGACCGCTGGCTGCCGGTTGACGAATATGGCGACAAAATCATTTTCGGCCTCAATTACTCTCAGTACTGCAGGGTGGACTTGCAGCTTGGACAGACCATACGTTTTTCGCCGGGTTCCGCTCTCGCCCTTCGTCTGAGCGGCGGAGTGGGACGCGCTTTTGGTTCGTCACTGTCGATGCCGTTCGAGAAACAGTTTTACGTCGGCGGCGCAAGCAGTATGAGGGGCTGGCAGGTAAGGGCTCTGGGCCCCGGAGCGGAGGAGTTGTTCACCTTCTTCTCCATTCCCAGCCAGACCGGCGACTGGAAAGCCGAGTTTGACGCTGAGTACAGGCAGAAACTGTTCTGGAAGTTTGAGGGCGCCCTGTTCGCTGAAGTGGGCAATGTATGGGATTTTCCTGGCGAATTCAGCTCCGAACAGCCTGAGTTCTGGCCTGCGACCATTGCGGCCGACTGGGGTGTGGGCCTGCGGCTTAACCTCGACTTTATCCTGCTCCGTCTTGACTGGGGCATAAAGATGTACGAACCTTCACGTGAGGCCGGCAAGCGCTGGCTTTCGCCTTCCGACTGGGTGGGACGTGACGGATCAACATTACATTTTGGCGTAGGATATCCTTTCTGATGAAAGAGAAAAAGATTATATATCAAGTTCTAACCCGCATTTGGGATTCAGGGCGTCTGTCTTGCTGGGATGCCGCTGCTCTGGACTATCTTCACTCATTGGGCGTAGATTATATATGGTTTACCGGCATTCCCAGGCACGCCACCGGAGAGGCCTTCGTAAAAGGCAATCCGGGCTCGCCCTACGCGGTTTCCGACTGGTACGATATCAACCCCTACCTTGCCGACGACCCTGCCAGGCGTATGGAGGAATTCCGGGCGCTGGTCGAGCGCGTCCACGGCAGCGGGCTTGGAGTAATTATCGATTTCATTCCCAATCACGTGGCCTGCAATTACAAGGGCAATCTGCGCCTGTATCCCTGGTGCGATTCGGACTGGACCGATACGCTTAAGGTCGATTGGAGCGATCCGGCCACGGAAAAAGAGTTCCTCGAAGTACTGCGTTTCTGGGCCGGAATGGGCGTGGACGGTTTCCGCTGCGATATGGTGGAGCTGGTGCCTGCCGACAGTCTGCGCAGGCTTATTGCAGACATACATCTTGAACATCCCGGACTGCTCTTCATTGCCGAAGTGTACGGAAGGGAGAATTACCGCCGCTACATCAACGAGGTGGGATTCAACCTGCTGTACGACAAATCCGGTGTGTATGACATACTGCGCGGTGTTATGGATGGCAGCCGCAGTGCCCGCGACCTCAGCTGGAACTGGCAGTTCCTCGGGGATATTCAGGACAATATGCTCAACTTCCTGGAGAACCACGATGAACAGCGGCTGGCTTCTCCGGCATTCGCCCAAAGCGCCGCCTGCGCCTGGGGAGCTGTTGCCTACGCTATGCTTTTCAACTCCGCCTCCTGGATGTTCTACGCCGGGCAGGAAGTGGGGGAGGATGCCTCTGAAAGCGCCGACAGGCGTACTTCCATCTTCAACTGGAGCCATCCCGCAGGCCTCGAGCACCTCGGCAAGTTCATTCACGGCGGAACGCCTCTTCCCGACAAGGAAGGGGACATTCTGGCCAGATACAGGCGCCTTGGCACCCTTGCTCGTACGCCCCTGTTCCGCAGCGGCGAGGTGTGGGACCTCTGCTACTGCAATCAGCAGACTCCAGGCCTTGACCTCGACCACTGTACGGCCTTTATGCGCTATAACGGCACTGAGGCAATGCTTGTCCTCTGCAATTTCGGGCCTCAGGTCGTTTCTACCGATTTGTTCATTCCCCGGGAGCTTCGCGAAGTTGCCGCCATCGACAAGTCGGAGGCGACGCTACACGCTCCCGCATACGGTTACGCTTTATTGAAATGCAAATAAAATATTTATGGCAAAAGTAATTACTATCATCGGGTCCGGAATGATGGGATCCGCCTTGGCTTTTCCGGCATTTGAAAATGGAAACGAAGTACGCCTTGTGGGTACGCATCTGGACAAAGACATCATCGACCATTGCAAGTCGCACGGTCAGCACCTCAAGTTCGACAGGCCTTTCCCTGAAGGTGTAAAGTATTATTATATTGAGGATTGGAAAGAGGCAGCCAAAGGTGCCGACTTCATCATCGGCGGCGTAAGTTCGTTTGGCGTGGACTGGTTCCTCGAAAAGATACTCAGCGAGCTGGATCCGTCAGTCCCCGTGCTCTCCGTCACCAAGGGCCTGATCAATCTGCCCGACGGCACTCTTATCTCTTATCCGGAATACTGGAAGAGGGAACTCGCCAAAAAGGGAATCAAGCGCGAGATCTGCGCAATCGGAGGCCCCTGTACCAGCTACGAACTGGTATTCCACGACCAGACTGAGGTTGCGTTCTGCGGAAAGGATACGGCAACTATCAAGATGATGAAAGAGGCTATGCAGACCTCATACTACCACATCTCCATTACCAACGATGTGGAAGGACTCGAGAGTGCTGTGGCCCTCAAGAACGGCTATGCCCTTGCAGTCGCGATGACCATAGGACTGGTCAACCGCCACCACGGAGCCGAAGCCGGACTGCACTACAATTCGCAGGCTGCTGCTTTCTACCAGGCGGTCAAGGAGATGCGCTATCTGCTTGAAATGCAGGGCGCGAGCCGTGACTGCGAGAACATAGGCATAGGTGACCTGTACGTTACCGTCTATGGCGGGCGCACCCGCAAGATAGGCATACTGCTCGGTGAAGGCAAGAGCTATCAGGAGGCGCTGGACATCCTGGCAGGAGTCACTCTGGAGAGCCTCGTGGTGGCACGCCGCGTCTGGGCTGCAATGGTACGCAAAGCCGAGCTGGGCAAGGCCGACCTGAGCCTTTATCCTATGCTCGCCCACGCTGCGGCCGTACTCGACCAGGGCAAAGACGCCGAACTGCCTTGGGAGGCATTTACCTTCGACCAGACGGCGTAGTTCGACAAATCTTCCAGCTTATATAACATAATCGGGGCGGACTTATTCAGTCCACCCCGATTGCGTTAGTGCCTGTTTAATAAATAATTAGATGGCAAGAGCAAGCATCAGTGCGCCCACAAGGCCCAGAATCGCGTAGAATTCAGGAAGAGCAGCGTAAATGAGGGTATTGGTCTGCACGTCGTGCCCCTGGCTGATACCGATGATGCCGTTAGCACAAACCTGGCCTTGACGGATTGCGGAGAAGAAGCATACAAGGCCAACTCCGAGTCCCACGCCGAAGAGGATGGGGCCATTGGCGGCAAAGTCAAATTTGTAGATCAGCAGCCACATAAAGAATCCCACGAAACCATAGATACCCTGGGTAGCGGGAAGAGCTGAAAGGATAAGATAGCTGCTTGACTTTTCGGGTGCGGTCTTAAGAGCTCCCTCGGCAGCATTGCCGGCGATGGTGGTGCCGAAAGCGCTGCCGATACCGGCAAGACTGAGCATAAGCCCGAGTCCGAGATAACCTAGAATTTCATTCATAACAATATAGTTTTACGTTAATATTTTACTTCTTTATCGGTTGATATGCGCGTCCCTTGCCATCGTAGCCTGAATTCTTGAAGAACTCCAGGAAATTAAGTCGCAGGGGATGCACGAAAGCACCGAGGCAACACATTGCCAAATTAAGCGCGTGGCCTATGACCAATATGAGCGCGAAGGCGAGCCATCCGAAACCGAATGAACCGTCGCCGATGGTCATCGCCGCAATATCATTGAAGGCTTTGCCAAGCATTCCTCCGGCAAGTCCGAGTGCATACAGACGCAGGTAACTCAGCACATCGCCAAGCAGGCCGGTAACGGTATTGTATGCATCCCACAGTCCCGAGCCTATGTTCTTGAGAGGATTGCGCTTGATATCGTTGAACAGGAAAATGCCCAGTGCCGACACTGCTCCCAGTACTATGATGATCCACTTGACGACTTTAGAGGGCAGGAGAGAGAAAATAGCAAGGGTACCTACAATCACCCCGCCTACTATCAGCAGCGTCCAGCCCCAAACCCCGAGGGATCCCAGGAAACCGCGGTTGCGTGTGGCATAGACAGTCTTGACCACCATAGCAAGGCACAGATGCACGACACCTATTACAAGCGAGAGAACCATCTGCGCTTCGAATCCGGCTATGGTGCCGGTTATCATTATGCTCTTCATCCAGGATGGTATCCAGCTCAAGGCGGCTATGTCGACTCCGAAGAAGGTATGCATTACGATACCCACCACAAAGGTTCCGGCGCCCAAGGTGGCAACCAGGGGAGCGAGACTCTTGAATTTCTCAACCTTCGTGAGCAGCAATCCGGCTATGAACAACAAGAGCCCGTATCCGGCGTCTCCCATACACATAGCAAAGAACAGCAGGAAGAATATCGATATGTAAGGAGTAGGGTCGAACTCATTGTAGTCCGGCCGTCCATACATATCGGTAAGAGGCTCGAACAGACGCACGAACCAATTGTTCTTAAGCTTTATAGGAGGGTTATCCTCAAGTGTAGCTTCAGCACTGAGCCACACGCAGTCAAGCTCGTCGAAGGCCTTCTCGAGCCTCTCCTTGTCGGACGAAGGGGCGAATCCTTCGAAGACGGTGAGAGCATTGTCGGCCGCAGCCTCACCGGCAACGGAGGCCAGATACATATTCAACTCCGACTCAAGCCTGCCGGCCTTTTCCTGAAGGGAAGGAATCAGGCTCCGCTTACCCTCGAGGGTCTTTTCGTATGCTGTAAGCGCCGCCTCGTTCTCCTCGATAGCCTTTTCAATTACCGACGCAGGCCTTTGGGGAGCGGGCAGGGGAGAAGCCGGGAATTCACCGTCTCCGAGCACCACGAACCATACCTTACCGTGAGAGCGGTCGATAACCTGCAGGGGATAGTCGTCTTGCGGAATGGCGCCGAATTTCTTTTCGGGGAGGCAGTAGAAGTGTACGGGAGTGCCGAGAGATTGCAATCTTTCGGGGTCGAACTCGCCCCAGTGAGAGGCTGCTTCAAGCTCCTTGCGCAGCTTATCACCCTCTTTGTCCAGAGCGGCGTAACGCTCGTCGGTACCGCTTTCGATGACGCGTATATCCGACTTGATCTTTCCGATTTCAGAAAGCAGCTCGCGGGAGTGCTCGTCCACAGGCTTGAAGGAGCGCGTGATATCCACGACTCCAAGGGCGGAAAGCTTGTCCAGAAAATCATCCTTTACAGCCGAAGGGAGGATGAAATCGTAGCGGGTCATTTTGACTATCATAGCTCTTCCTCCTCTTCTTGCTGCTCGTGGCGGCCTTTAACGATTTTGGACGATGCCTTGGAAAGATTCTCCTCGTCTTCCATATAGCGCTTGATCTTGCGTATCGCCTCCTGGAATCCCGGGATCTGCACCTTTTCGTACAAGTTGACCTTCTGGGTGGTCTTCTTGCGGTTGAATTCAAGCACCTGACGGCGTTCTTCGGATATCTCCGACTCTATGCCCAATGTACTGAGCTCCTGGAGGATACGCACTCCGTCGGCATACCAGGCAGGTTTGACGAAAGCATTGAAAGGCTTGAGGTCAAAATCGATGCCGTCAAGGGCGGGAGCCTTGACACCGGCTATCTTGACTGTCTTGAGATGCACATCTTTTATGCTCACCAGCCCGGGCTCGAATTCGTTCCACAACGCGCAGAGGTAATCGTATTCCTGCAGCTTCTGTTCAAGCGCCTGAGCCTGAGAGAGGGCCTCGGCCTTGGCCGTAATCACGCTCACGCGCAGGGCCGACTCTTTGTTCTTCAAGGTCGGAAGCGCATTCTGCCTGATCTTCAGCTGCTTGCCGAGATTTGTCAGGGAGGTCTTGTTATATTGGAACTTGATTGCCATCGAGATTATCGCTCTTACCAGTATTTGTCAATCAAAGACTGTTTGATACCTGTTTCAGCAGGCGAGAAGTACTTGGCAAACAGCCGCCAGGCCGTATCGAGCATCTCTTCTATCGAGATGTTAACATCGATACTGAGCAGCTGCTTGGCATAGTCTTTCGCGTAGTCCAGACAGCGGAGGTCGTAATCGGACAGGTCAAAACCGTTCTGCAGTTTGGTCTTGGCATTCTGGGCGTCGGCATAAAGACGCACGCCGGCATTCATAACCTGGCTGTGGTCTTCGCGCGTTTTCTTGCCCTGCACCAGCTGTTTGAGTCGGCTCAGGCTGCGGAAAGGATCGACTATCACACAACCGGAATCCGAATCGGCGCGCAGGAATATCTGGCCTTCGGTAATGTAACCTGTGTTGTCGGGGATAGCGTGGGTAATGTCTCCGTCGTTCAGGGTAGTGACCGCGATGATGGTGATGGAGCCGCCGTCGGGCAGCTGAACTGCCTTCTCGTATATCTTTGCAAGATCGGAATACAGCGAACCGGGCATCGAGTCCTTGGAGGGGATCTGGTCCATACGGTTGCTCACTATGGACAGGGCGTCGGCATAGAGAGTCATATCGGTGAGCAGGACAAGCACCTTTTCGTTCTTGTCCACGGCAAAGTACTCCGCCGCGGTAAGCGCCATATCCGGAATCAAAAGCCTCTCCACGGGCGGCTCTTCGGTGGTGTTGACAAAAGAGACTATACGGTCGAGCGCCCCGGCGCTTTCGAAGGCCTGACGGAAGAACAGATAGTCGTCGTTGCTCAGGCCCATTCCGCCCAGTATTATCTTATCTACATCCGCCCTCATAGCCACATCGGCCATAACCTGGTTGTAAGGCTGGTCGGGGTCGGCGAAGAAAGGAATCTTCTGGCCCGATACGAGAGTGTTGTTGAGGTCGATTCCCGCAATTCCGGTAGGAATCAGCTCGCTGGGCTGGCGGCGCTTGTAGGGGTTGACCGACGGTCCGCCGGCCTCGCGCAATTCACCTTCAACTTCGGGGCCTCCGTCGATGGGCTTGCCGTAGGCGTTGAAAAAACGGCCTGACAACTGATCGCTTACTTTGAGGGTAGGGGGCTCTCCGAAGAACGAAACCTCGGCGTTGGTGGGGATGCCTTCGGTGCCCGAGAAGACCTGCATCGTCACTCTTTCGCCTTTGGTCTTCACGACCTGGGCGAGACGTCCTCCGACAAGCGCCAGCTCGTCGTTGGCTACACCTGTAGCATTGAGAGACACGGTGGCCTTGGTAATGGCCTGCAGCTTGGTATAAGTTCGTTGATATGCTTTAGTTGCCATTTTCGGAGAGTAGTTTGGTCAGGGATGCAAGGTAGTTTTCGAATCCTTCCGACTTGAACTCGGAGTAGTTCATCTGCCTGAGGATATTAATCATTTCTTTGAAATAGGAGCGGCACTTCTCGTAATCCTCGAAATTGAATTCGCGGCGGCAAATATCAAGTATGAGGTCGAGCATATACTTCTGCCTCTCCATAGGGCACACGGAGTCGATGGCGTCGAATGCATCTTGCTGGAGGAAGCCGAAATCTATAAGCTCGCTCTTCCAGAATGCCTCGTGATAGCTCATAGGCACGCCATCGTCGCCCAGGATGTTGATCTGGTCGGCCATCTCTTTTCCGCGGCGCACAAGCACCTTGGCTTCCAGCACTTTATCGATCCAGCCACGCTCCACCGTACTCTCGAGTGTACGCTGGATTTCGGGATATTCCAGATACTTGGAATACGACTCCACCGGATTCACGGCAGGGTAGCGCTTCTGGTCGGCGCGGTTCTGCTCGAGAGCATAGAAGCAACGGGCGGCCTTTTTGGTACTTTCGGTTACCGGCTCCTTGAGATTGCCGCCGGCAGGGGAGACAGTGCCGATGAAAGTCACCGCCCCGGTCTCGCCGTTGTTGAGCACCACCTGTCCGGCACGGGCGTAGAAATTGGAGATGATGGCCGAGAGGTCCACGGGGAAAGCGTCCTGTCCGGGAAGCTCTTCCATACGGTTGGACATCTCCCTCAGGGCCTGGGCCCAGCGCGAAGTGGAGTCGGCAAGAAGCAGGCAGCGGTATCCCATCGCACGGTAGTACTCGCATATGGTCATAGCCGTATATACCGAGGCCTCACGGGCTGCAACCGGCATATTGGAGGTGTTGCATATGATAACGGTACGCTCCATCAGCTTGCGGCCAGTATGCGGGTCGATGAGTTCGGGGTACTCGGTAAAAATCTCCACCACCTCGTTGGCGCGCTCGCCGCAGGCGGCCATAACCACCAGGTCGGCCTCGCCCTGCTTGGCAATGGCGTGCTGGAGCACGGTCTTGCCGCAGCCGAAAGGACCGGGGATGAATCCGGTACCGCCCTCGGCTATGGGATTGAAAGTGTCGATGATGCGCACTCCCGTCTCCATTATCTTGCTCGGACGGGGTTTCTCGCGGTAGCCTCTAACCGCCACTTTCACCGGCCATTTCTGGCACATAGTAACCTTGTGTTCCTCGCCCTCGGCATCCGCAAGAACGGCGATGGTCTGATCGATGTTGTAGGAGCCTTCGGGAGCGATGCTGCGCACGGTATATTCTCCGCTGAAGCTGAACGGAACCATTATCTTGTGAGGCAGCCAGCCTTCCATAACCTCTCCCAGCCAGTCGGCTGCCACTACCTTGTCGCCCACGGAGGCAATAGGTTTGAAATCCCACAACTTGCTGTGATCCAGGGGATCGGTATATTCTCCTCTCTTAAGGAACACCCCGGTCATAGTGGTGAGGTCGTTCTGCAGGCCGTCATAGACTCCCGACAGGAGTCCCGGGCCGAGACTGGCCTCGAGCATCCTGCCAAGGAAGGTCACCTCGTCGCCGTTCTTCAGGCCGCGCGTGCTCTCGAATACCTGCACCGAGGCAAGATCGCCAGTTACTTTAATTACCTCGGCAAGCAGCAATGTGCCGCCAAGGTTTATATGACAGAGTTCGTTCTCTCCAACGGGACCGTCAACTTTGACCGTCACCAGGTTGGAAACAATTCCTGTCACCGTGCCTTTTGTAGCCATATTATCTTGTGTTTCGTATTTCTTGTACCAGACGGCGGAAAAGCTCTCGCCCGGTTTGGGGATCGAGCCGGTTCCAGCGGTCGATGATCTTGAATTTTACAATGTATGAAAGAATGATGTCGATGTCGAAAACGTGCAACTGCACCAGCGAGTCCGCCTTGGCCCACATCAGATCGTCCAGACCCCTCTCGCGTCCGAGAATATCCTTGAGTGCCAGAATGGATTCGGCTTTGGACTTCTCAAAAAACTCCGCATCGGCTCCGGAGGGCAAGGGCATAAGGTCCAGGCCGGCGGGCCTGCCCAGGGCCTTGTTCAGATACTCGACTTTGGTGTTGCGCAGTTTGAGGTCGAACAGCAGGAACTCCCGGATGAAAGCGTTGCGGGAGCGGTAGGCCGACGAATAAAACGCTTCGCTCAGCTTGTCTGAGTCAAAGCCGTCCAGCAGGATGTCGATCAAAGCGTTGTCGGAAGGGGAGCACTGGGAGCGGACAGCGGCGATAAGAGCCTCCGCATCCAGCTTGGCATCATCCTTCCCGGGCACGGGCAGCGAGGCTATTATGTACTCGTAGTTATTCACCGAAAAGCAGTTTACGGGTAACAGGACGCAGATACTCGGCAATCAGGCCCTCAAAGGTTTTGTCGGTAAAGCTGATAAAGTAGCTCCCGTCCTTGGGCCCGATTGTAAAACCACCTGCAATCTTCTTGGAAAACTCTGCCTGAACTCCGGCAGAAAGCGTTTTGGCAAGTTCTCCCTGGACCCAGGGCTCGAGCTTTTCCTTCAGGGATGAAGGGAGTACAAGCGCGATGTCGGCGCCCTCTTGCGCCGAGAACTTGCTTGCAACGGCAACTATGATCTGTTTGAGGAATTCAGGGTCGGATGTGGCAGTCTGCGACGATGCCTTGGTCACTATCAGATTCTCTATGTCCTTGCGGGTGGCTTGAAGAGCCTGGGCAGAGGCCATTTTAATGTCTGCCTCGGCCTTGGAGCGCAGGTCGGCTGCTTCTTTCTCGGCAGCCTCGATAATACCGGCGGCCTGGGCACGGGCCTCTTCGAGCATAGCGGACGATTTGAGCCTGGCTTCTTCGAGGTAGCGGTCACCTTCCTGGCGGCCCTTGGCAAGGCCCTCGTTGTAAAGCTGCTCTGTTAGTTCCTGTAATTTATTCTGCATATCGAAATCTTTATTTGAATTCTCAAATATAGTGATTTTAGAGCATATTTCAAATAAACAAATAAAGAAAGCCCGGCACCCTGTTGAGTGCCAGGCTTCTAAACCGACAGGCCGCTGCCGTGTGAAGACCCGGAAGCGTTCCCGTTGTGTTAAAACTGCAGTTTGGCCGATACGAAATAGTGGTCGCTCGGATAAATGCCGCCGGGAGCGTCCTTGACTATTTCGGCATCCAGGGCCTTCACTCCGCCCCTGGTGTAAATGAAATCGATCCTGCGGCCTTTGGGACGGTCGAATTTCCAGCCGTGGGCAGTGTATCCCACCTCTTCGTGGCCGTGGACGTCTTCGTAGGCATCAGTCCAGCCGGCAGCGGTGAGCAGGGCATAGGGTTCGTCTTTAATGCCCGAATTGAAATCGCCGAAAAGCAGCTGCGGGAAATCCTCGGCATACTGTGCGGCCTCAGCCACAATCACCTCGGTCTGCTTTGTCTTGGCAAGCTTGGTGATATGGTCCAGATGGACATCGAGCACACGGAACACCCGGCCGCTCTTGCGGTCGCGCAGCCTCACCCAGTTGCAGTGGCGCGCCCTTGCTGTCTCCCAGGAAGAACTTCCGGCTATTGTAGGGGTTTCGGAGAGCCAGTAGCATCCCTCGGAAATGAGCTCGTAACGCTTTTTGCTGAAGAATATTACATTCTTTCCGATGAAGTGGTAGCCCTCGGTCCAGGGATCCATCTCAGGACCTTCGAAACCAAAGGCAATGTAGCCCTTGAGCTTCTTGCGCATATAGTCGTAGGACTCATAAATGACTTCCTGCATACAGATAATGTCGGGCTTGCGTGACTTGATAACCTTGAGGCAAATGTCCTTGCGGTCATCCCAGCGGCGGCCGTCCACCTCGTCGGCGGGAAGTCCGGTAATGCGTATGTTACAACTCATTACATTATGGGTTGACTGCGCTGAAGCAAAGTTCCAGCTAAGAAGGCTTAAAGCAATAATTAAAAACTTCTTCATTATCCTAAGAATCCAAGTAATATACCGGCTGCTACGGCGGAGCCGATTACGCCTGCGACATTTGGCGCCATCGCGTGCATTAACAGATGATTATTGGGATTGGCTTCGCGTCCCACCACTTCCGAGACGCGGGCACTGTCGGGCACTGCTGACACTCCGGCATTGCCTATCAGGGGATTTATCTTACGCCCGGGCCTGAGGAAGAGGTTCCAAATCTTCACGAACAACACGCCGCAAGTGGTGGCGATGATGAATGACAGAAGCCCCAGGGCAAAAATCTTCAAAGAATTGCCGGTCAGGAACTTGTCGGCCTGGGTGGATGCTCCGACGGTGAGTCCGATGAGGGTGGTTACCACATCGATGAGCGGGCCGCCCGCTGTGTTTGCCAGACGGCGGGTGACTCCCGACTCTTTAAGCAGGTTGCCGAAGAACAGCATACCCAACAGCGGCAGGCCCGACGGCACGATGAAAGCGGTGCAGAGGAATCCCACGATGGGGAAGATTATCTTTTCTTTCTGGCTTACCTCGCGCGGCTTGGGCATTTCGATGAGCCGTTCTTTCTTGGTGGTGAGCAAAAGCATAATGGGCTTCTGGATCACCGGCACAAGAGCCATATAGGAATACGCGCATACGGCAATCGCTCCCATAAGGTCAGGCGCCAGCTTGGAGCTCAGGAAGATGGCGGTAGGGCCGTCCGCCCCGCCAATGATGCCTATGGCTCCCGCTTCATTCGGTGCAAAACCGGAGGCAAGGGCCAGAAGATATGCACCGAAAATACCCATCTGCGCAGCGGCGCCTATAAGCATCAGCCTGGGTTGGGAGATTAGCGCCGAAAAATCGGTCATTGCCCCGATGCCAAGGAAGATCAGCGGGGGATACCATCCCTGCCTCACGCCCTGATAAAGGGTGTTCAGCACAGAGCCGTCTTCGTAAACGCCGATGTTCATTCCCGGGAACATTGGAATGTTGCCGATAATGATACCGAAGCCAATCGGGACCAGCAACATAGGCTCCCATTCCTTGACGATGCCAAGAGTTATGAAGATTGCACCTATTGCAATCATTACCAAATGTTGCCAGGTGCAGTTTGCAAAGCCGGTAAACTGCCAGAACTGAACCAGGCTGTCGAATATCTGCTCCATTATGACAATTTAATGATCTCCGCGCCTTCAAGCACCGAATCACCTTTCTGCACAAGGATGGCGCTCACAATGCCGTCCGCCTCGGCCTGAATCTCATTTTCCATCTTCATAGCTTCAAGCACAGCTACTTTCTGCCCTTTCTTGATGGCCTGCCCCTCTTTGACGTCAACACTGATAATAACGCCGGGAAGAGGGGAGTGTACAACGCTTACAGCAGCTCCCTGCTGAGCGGCAGCCTGGGGTGCGGCTTGAGGCTCCGGGGTGGCGGGGGCCTGCTGGGGAGCCGCCGCGGGGACGGCGTCGGGGGCATTCTCCATCTCCACGTCATAGTCGGTTCCGTTAACCGACACCGCCGCCATCTTGCCCTCTATTCCCTTGATAGTTACGGAGTAATCTTTACCGTTGATTTTGAAGTTGTAGGTTTTCATATCTTGTGCGTTTGTTTTCTGAAATTCAGACTCTTGTTCCCCCAGGCGGAAGAACTGTTGCTTTTGATGGTAATAAAACCGGGTTCCGTATCGTGCACGCCGCCCTCGCAATACAGATGCAGGGCCAGGGCGATGGCCGCAGGAATATCCTCATCACAGGAGGTATAATCACTGAGCGCAAGCGCAATGGCGGCGGCTTCGGGGCCTTCCGGAGAGCCTCTGCGGGCCTTCCTCTTAAGCCTCACCCGCCCGGTAAATATGTTGCCAGACAGATTGTAGATAAGGAAAAGGATAAGAAGTGCGCTGAATACCACCGCCACGGCAATGACGCTAAGAGTCCAGCCGTTAGGGTCGGTTTCTTTCATCTTCTGTGCGCGCGTTTTCTGCTCGTGCCGGCCGTTCAGCGAACGTGGAGAAGGGGAGGATGGATGAATGTCGTCAAAAACCATCTCCTTGTTGTCGTGAGCGAACTTGGATATGCTCATCCCCTCGGGAAGGGATGCCGGAATGCACAGGGAATCGATAATGGTGCGCCCGTCGTTGCTGACCAGGTAAAGCGTTCCGCCGCAGGGGAGAGTGAAATTAAGATAATATGTACCAAGGGCAGAATTACCGGCAGCATACAGAATCGCTACCTGCCTTGGACCTAACCTTGCCGACCGGTCATCCTTTGTGATCTGGCACTTGGTAAGGTTGGAGCGCTCATCGGTAAGGAAGCATCCGCCAAAGTTAACCGTGCCCTGGGAGGTGTTGAAGATCTCAATCCAGTCGGGATGGTTGCCGTAGTCGTCGGTGACGGAGGAAGGATTTCCCGGCATAGCCTCGGAAATAATGAGGTCGGAGAGATTCTGGCCCCACAGTCCCAGGCTTGCAAGCAAGGCGGATAGAAAGAGTCCCGGCTTTTTCATAAGGGCATATTGTCGTGTTTCTTTGCCGGAAGTTCCTGCCGTTTCCGGGCAAGAACTTCAAAAGCCCTGATTACGCGGAAACGGGTGTTTCGCGGCTCTATAACATCTTCGATATAACCCTTCTGCGCAGCCTGATAAGGATTGCAGAAAAGCTCGTTGTATTCTTCTTTGCGCTGCTCGGCGAGGGCTGCCTGCTTTTCCGGGTCAGTTTCGGCCTTTATTTCCTTGCCATAGAGCACTCCTACGGCTCCGTCGGCTCCCATTACCGCAATGGCGGCAGAAGGCCAGGCATAGTTTATGTCTCCGCGCAATTGCTTGCAGCTCATTACGATATGAGCTCCGCCGTAGCTCTTGCGAAGCGTTACAGTCACCTTGGGTACGGTGGCCTCGCCATAGGCGTAGAGCAGCTTCGCTCCGTTGGTTATGATGGCGCCGTATTCCTGCTGGGTGCCGCACAGAAAGCCGGGAACATCTACGAGGGTAAGCAGGGGAATGTTGAAAGCGTCGCAGAAGCGCACGAAACGCGCTGCCTTGCGGCTGGCGTTGATGTCGAGCACTCCGGCCAGGACACCGGGCTGGTTGGCCACTACGCCCACGCTCCTTCCGCCCATATGGGCAAAACCCACAATGATATTACGCGCAAAATTGCGGTGGACCTCGAAGAAATCCCCATCATCGACTATCGCCTCTATTACGCCGTACATATCGTACGCCTTGTTGGGGCTGTCGGGAATGATGGAATTGAGACTGTCGGAAACCCTCCCTACGGGATCGGAGCTTGGACGGCAGGGGGCTTCCTCCAGGTTGTTCTGTGGCAGGAAGCTAATCAAACGCTTTACTTTATCTATTGCATCATCCTCTGTATCAGCAGCAAAATGAGCGACGCCCGACTTGCCGGAGTGGACTGCCGCACCGCCCAGTTCCTCCTGGGTAACAGTTTCGCCGGTAACTGATTTAACTACGGTAGGGCCGGTCAGGAACATATAGCTGGTCTTATCGACCATAATGGTAAAATCGGTAAGCGCGGGGGAGTAAACAGCACCGCCCGCACAAGGCCCCATTATGACGCTGATTTGGGGAATAACACCGCTGGAGAGAATATTGCGCTCGAAAATCTCGCCGTAACCCGCCAGGGCATCAATACCTTCCTGGATGCGGGCTCCGCCGGAATCGTTGAGTCCGATAAGGGGAGCGCCCACTTTGACAGCTGTATCCATCACCTTGCAGATCTTCTCGGACATAGTCTTGCTGAGCGACCCTCCGTTAACTGTAAAGTCTTGAGCATAAACGAATACGAGACGTCCATCTATAGTTCCTTGTCCGGTAACTACTCCATCTCCGTCGGTATGCGAAGCATCCATTCCGAAGTTGGTGCAGCGGTGCTGGACGAACATATCGAATTCTTCAAAACTGCCTGGGTCAAGCAGCTTGGCGATACGTTCGCGCGCAGTGAGTTTCCCTTTGGCGTGCTGCGCCTCGATACGTTTCTCTCCTCCACCGAGCGAGGCAGTCTGCCGGCGTTGGACCAAGGCCTTGATCTGATCTTCTTGAATACTCATAAACTCTTATCAATCAATTATATTACCCGATTCAAAGATAGTACTGACACATAAGTCGCCATTGTCATCGGCGGCTACATCAAAGCGCAAAAAACGCTTTTTACCGGTACCAGGCATTTCTTCGCCGATGCCCTCGTTGATAGCTTTCACCGTCTTGGATAGCAGTTCGTTCTCATCCTTTACCTTCGCATTCTTTAAGCTGCACAAAACATACTCTTTGCCTTCAAAAGGGGTAGCAACCGAGGCAGAGAGCTCCAGGGTAAAACCGTCTTCGCTGCTGAACATAGCAGGAGGAATGTCTTGAATCTTTTCGGCATATACGGCAAATTTGGCGCTGCCTTCCATCGCATCGAAAGAACGGCTTGTAGGGATGTTATTGAAAGTGCCCTTTTCTTTCCAGGAGTCCAGGCCGACCATTGCATATGAGACTTTGATGTAGTCTTTCAAATTTGAACTGCCGCTCAAGGCAATACGTATCCTACCGTCGCTTGTTGCTTCAACAGTGTTGACCACCGATTCCGGCACGTCGATCGTCTCGGGTATCAAGTTGCGCTGGCAGGAAACAAAAATGCCCGCAACCAAGATGGCAAAAAGTGCTTTTTTAATCATTTTATAGCCTTAACAAAAATGTTAACACCTATAACTAAATTGTTCTATTAGTTTATTTACAATTACTTATGTAATTCTTAATGGTTTTCTCCAAAAAACGGAGCGCAGCGGTCGTAAAGTGCCTGATATTGGACTTTCGGGGCCCGTTGCATTGGAAAATTTCAGTAAAAGTACCCTCCGGACCACAGGATCCGATCCACACCGTACCCTCGGGATAACGTCCGTCGCTCCCTTCGGCAAGTCCGGTGGTAGCAACGGAAAAAGTACTGCCGGTAATGCGTCTTACTCCCTCGGCCATAGAAGCCGCAACTTCGCTGCTCACCAGCCCCTTGCTCTCTATTATGGCGGGGGACACTCCCAGAACCTTTTCTTTAACGCTTACGGCATAGGATGTAACTGAACCCAGGTAATACGCCGAAGACCCTGACACGGTGGTCAAAAGGTGCGATATTCGTCCTCCTGTACACGATTCGGCGGCACTGAGGCTCCAGCCGTGCTCTTTAAGCAAAAGACCTATTCGCTGTTCTACATTCATTTTGTTTTGGCTGACAGATGTTTTAAAATCCGCCCCACAAGCGAGGGCCCTTCACGTACAAGCCCCATACGCACTTCGATTAGCGATGCGCCGGCATCCAGAGCCTCGCGGGCCTGGGCGGGAGTCTTGATATGGCAGTTGGCGATAATGGGTAAACGCCCCTTGGTCTTATCCTTTATATGGCTGATTTGCTGGATATTACGCGCCTCTATGCCATCTACGCTGTTCATAAGGCAATACTCGATGATGTAATCGAGATCGTCGGGAGCCAGGGTTTCGGGAACCTTGACCACAACGGGTTTATACTCCTCGTAGGTAAGTCTCGCGTCAAGTATGTCGTCCAGCTGTTCAATTTCGGGATTCTCGGAAATATCTATCACGAAAAAGTCGCAAAAGTCATATGCGAGGCAGAAGGAAGAGAGATAGTCGTTAGCAATGCACGCGGCGAGTATATCGTCGGGAGGGTCCGACTGAAGGCGTCCGATAGCCTTGCGGATAGCCGCTACCTCGGAGAAAGGACCTATCTCTACAAAGCTGAATCCCAGATCGTTAAGGTCGTTGTAAAGGTCGCCGTCAACGTCAAGTCCGGCCCCAAGTCCCACGGGATTGTAGAAATTGATGCCGAAAACTTCACGCTCAAGCCCTACCGGCCTGTTTCCGTGAATCATACGGTTCAGAAAACGGCCGCCGGGTATCATACCCTCGAACTTAAAATACCTAAGTGCGATGGCAGAAGCCTTGCGGCTGTCTTTAATCCTGCGAGTTATAGGTCGGATAAGAAGGCTGTACATAGTATGGCATACTTCTATTAACCTACAAATATAAACAAATTGCAGATTAAATGAAAGCCCGAATGCAAGCTGCCGTCTTACTTGAATTCTTTGAAAGTACCGTCAGAAAAGAACACTACGATACGGTCGATTTGCCCTCTGGGAGCACTCAGCAGGGGATTTTCGACAGATTCAGCGTCGTCTGGGGAGGTATTATACATTCTCCCGCGCCCCGATACCAGCCATTCGAGGCTGAGATTTGGATATTGCGAGGCAAGTTTTTCCAGGAAATCAAATCCGGGCTTGTTGCGCCCCGACAAAATATGGGAGATACTGGCGCGGGCTACGCCGATACTGTCGGCGAACTGAGACTGGCTGATATTTTCGGCCTCTAAAAAGCGGAGAAGGCGAGTGTTCATTTGCAGTTCATTTGATTTACAAAAGTAATCAATTATTTAAACAAATACAACAATGGCAAAAAGACAAGACGGGTAGGGGAGAGGCAATAATCAAGCATTTTAATATTAATTATATATTTAGGTATATAAGCTTAAACAATTGATTTTGTGCGAGTTAATATTTAAACACAAGTATATTATCCCTTGGTTCCGCTTCAAGAGAGTCTAAAACCACCGCCCAAACACTAAACCAAAGAATTAGATAAAATATATTATTTACTGATTATCAGCCATTTACACCATAGCTAACTATGTCATAATAAAAGCTTATACCATAAGTTAATCACCCTGTGTAGAAGATATAAAAACACCCTTAATTTGTTTACACTTGTAAAATCAGAAGAGTTGCATTTAATTGCATTTTGTAAATAGGGAAGTAGCGGCCGATATGTATGCCGAGCGTGAGAGGAAAAATGCTATATTTGTGACGCTAAATCAGAATACGATGATTCCGGATATAAAGATCGAAAATTTCAACTACGAGCTGCCCGACGAGAGAATCGCAAAATATCCTCTGTCCGAGCGCGACTCATCCAAATTGCTAATTTATAAAGACGGCATTTGCTCCGAGACGGTATTCAAGAATCTCCCTCAGCATATTCCCGCCGACAGTATGATGGTGTTCAACGACACCAAAGTCGTTCCGGCACGCTTGTTCTTCAAACGCCCCACAGGGGCTCACATCGAGATCTTTTGCCTTGAGCCCGATACTCCCTCTGAGTATAATACCAACTTCGCCGCCACCGGTAGCTGCCGGTGGAAGTGCGTGATCGGCAATTCCAAGAGGCTTAAAGACAATGAGATACTGGACCTTGATTCCGAGTCCGGAGCCTTCGACGGCATATCTCCCAAGGCCCGTCTTGTCAGCAGGGAGGGGCAGACCGGAATCGTGGAGTTTTTCTGGAATGGCGGAATTCCTTTCTCGGAATTGCTGGAGCGCTGCGGCAGAATCCCTATTCCTCCATATCTTAACCGCGCCACGGAAGCCATTGATATTGAACGCTATCAGACTCTTTACGCTCATATCCGCGGGTCCGTCGCCGCACCTACCGCGGGGCTTCATTTCACTTCCGAGGTGCTGGAAGCGATTGCAGCCAGGGGTGTTGATACTGAGAATGTTTGCCTGCACGTGGGAGCAGGGACTTTCCTTCCGGTAAAGAGCTCGACGATCGCATCTCATCCTATGCACCGCGAGCCATTCAGCGTGAGCCGCAATCTGCTCAGCCGCATCCAGTCCGCCAGCGGCGGCATCACGGCTGTGGGCACCACCTCGGTGCGCACCCTCGAATCGCTCTATTATGCCGGGGCCTGCTGCATCGAGAAAGGCCATCCCGATGACGTCCCGCAGTGGGCGCCGTACGAACGGGACTGGACATACAGCACCAAAGAGGCCCTGGAAGCCCTGGTCAAGTATCTGGATAACAACAAGCTGGACAAGCTCCAGATAGGCACTCGCATTATTATTGTCCCGGGATTCAAGTTCAGGCTGGTGGACCGTATGGTAACGAATTTCCATCAGCCCCAGAGCACCTTGCTGCTGCTGATCAGCGCCTTTGTAGGAGGGGACTGGCAGACCATCTACAATTACGCTCTCGGGCACGGCTTCCGTTTCCTTAGTTATGGCGACTCTTCTTTGTTATTTAGAAGATAATTTGCTAAATTTGTTTTTGTTAAAAACAATGCTATGATTGATCTTTCAGAATTCGAAGATATACGGCCGTACAGCGACGAAGAGGCTGTAGAAGCTCTCCAGCGAGTATCGCGCCATCCGTCCCTTCCTATGATCTCCAAGTACCTCTTCCCCAAGGAAGGGCTTGATTTTCTGGGGAGTACGCTGAGGCGCATCAAGAGCATCGATGAGTTCCAGGCAGTGGTAATGACCGGGGTCATTACCGCCATCCTTGCCCGGACCTCGGAGGGTTTCACTTATTCCGGAATGTCAAACCTGCAGAGCATTAATGGTAAGTTTCTCGCCATTTCCAACCATAGAGACATAGTCCTTGACCCGGCTCTTATCCTCTATAGTATGCACGAGGTGGGGCTCCCGTTCGCCGAACTGTGCGTAGGAAGCAACCTGCTTTCCAACAAGCTTATGGAGGACCTGATGAAATCCAACAGGATGATCAAAGTCATCCGCGGCATCAGCGCCCGGCAAATGTACCTGAATTCGCAGACGCTCTCCAAATACATCCGCCTGAGCGTCACCTCGGGCAAAGCCTCGATATGGGTAGCCCAAAAGGAAGGGCGTTCCAAGAACGGAATCGACAAAACCGAACAAGGCCTCCTGAAGATGTTCGATATGAGCGGCGAGCACGGGTTCGAGCAGAACTTCGAAGAACTGAATATCGTTCCTATGAGCATCTCGTACGAGTATGAGCCTTGCGACAGCCGCAAAGCCCGCGAGTTGCTGCTCAGCAGGGAAGCGCCTTACGTCAAGAAGCCCAAGGAAGACCTTCACAGCATCCTGACCGGCATCAGGCAGCAAAAAGGCCATATTCACCTGAATGTAGGCAAGCCTCTCACCGCCGAAGAGCTCAAGGCCGCCTCGGAGCATACCGGTAACGACCGCTACCAGCTGCTCCGCAGCATATTGGACCAGCGTATCCACTCCGGATACCGGCTCTGGAAGACCAACTATATGGGTTACGACCTTATGAACGGCACCTCCAAGTACCTGGGAATCAAGTATCTACCCGAAGATCTTGAGGCGTTCAAGGCATACACCGAACACAAGCTCTCCAAACTCGAAAGGCGCCTCGATCGAGACGCCCTCCGTGACATTTTCTGGCACATCTACGGAAACCCCGTAGAGTCGCTCTAGAAAGCTATTGCAAGTCCGGCAGTTACGTTGGTAATACCCTTTGACGAAGGAATGTGGTATTCGTTCATCTTGAATGCCGCAAACGAGTCCGCGCCCACGAACAGGTTCACACCGGGGAAGCGGAAATTGAGCGCTGCGCCAAAGTCGAATCCGTAGTTGTTGAAAGCGGTCGAGGCGGCAAGGCTGATGGCCCTGAGGGGAGTGACGTCAAGTCCAAGACGGACCTCGGTGAAATGCCTCTGGAAAGTAGTAAGAATACCGGCGGTCAGGCCTTCGTAGAAGGGCATACGGTACTTTGCGGAAACGTGGAAGTTGAAATTGATGAGCTTGGTCTTGATGACGCTTTCAACCGATTCAAGCTGAAGACCTTCCTCGGCATCGTCGATAACGCAGTCTTTGTAGTTGATAGTGCCGTGGACAGTATCGAACCAGGTCAGGAAGCCCAGGTCAACGACGGAGAATCCTACATCAAGCCCTTCGACCGGGGTCCAGGTAGCACCCAGATCAACTCCGAGGCCAACGCCGGAAATGCCGAAACCGCTATAACCTACGTTCTGGAGGTGCGCCAGGCTGTTCCCGACCAGCGTCGGGTTTATGCCGAGAGTCTTGCAGGAAAAATAGGTGTCGGCGTACACGGTACCGCCGAAGTCGTCGCCGGGATACTCGCCGAGTTCAAGGTTGTGAATATCGATGAAAGCACCGCCGAGACCAAGGAGCAGCTTGGCCGTTCCACCAAGAATAAGGTTGTCTTCCAGCCTCCTGGAGAAGCCGACAGCAACTTCTGCATAGTTGTTGGTCTCCAGATGCATATTCTCGAAGTTGTAGCGTCCGGTTTTGGTCTTGAGGCCGTCGTTAAGACCTATCTTCATAGCTCCGAAGAAATCTTTAGGGGCAAAGAAGTAAGTATTGGAGCGGACGTTAAGCTCGGCGGTAAAGCGCCTGTCCGCTTCCTGATGGCCGATGGTGAGAAGGTTGACACTCAGTTCCGGCTGCATAAAACTATCTTTGGTAATGCCCGCGAGGAAGGTCTCAGGAGAAATCGACTCGCCGAAGCCCCAGGTATATCTTCCTTCAGGAGTTGTGAAAATCAAGGAAGAAAGAGGCAGGTTGGAAGGCATAGAGAAAGAAGTATTGCCGATACCCACAGCAAAGAACGAGAATGAATCGCTCTCAAAAGGGGCGGCCGGATTGATTCGGTAGCTGTAAACGTGATTGTCGAGGAAATAAGAGGTTTTAAACTCTTGAGCTGCAGAAACTGCCATAATACCTGTGAGCAACGCAGCTACGGTGAATAACTTTTTCATCTTTCGTCAAAATAATTTTTACAAATATAGTATTTTTCTCAAATTATCCTCTTTCGGCACCAGATTGCCCTTTTGTTATACAATTTATATTATGTTAACTAAAGTCTACAGACAGGCTCCCCTGACATCATAAAAAATTTTTATATATTTGTAGTCTATGAGCAGAAAAGGAAAAATCGATATTGTCCTTAACGATGTCCTGATTGAAGACATTGCCGCCGAAGGTAAAGCAATTGCTCACGCACGCCTTGACGGAGATGATCCTCAGTCCGAAGGCCGTGTGCTCTTTGTTGAATTCGCTGTCCCCGGCGATGTGGTCGACGTGCGCATAACCCGCAAGAAAAGCAGTTTTCTGGAGGGACGTATAATCAAGGTCAAAAAACCTTCGCCCCAGCGCCTTCAGCCTTTTTGCGAACATTTCGGGGTCTGTGGTGGTTGCCGCTGGCAGCCTCTTCCCTACAATATACAGCTAAGCGCCAAGCAGCGTCAGGTATATGACCAGCTGACCCGTATCGGGCACCTCAAAGTGCCTGAATTTCAGCCAATTATAGGTTCCGAGAAGACTATTTTCTACCGTAACAAGCTGGAATTCAGCGCTTCCGACAAACGCTGGCTGCTTCCGGGCGAGTCACCTCTAACCGACGCCTCCCCCGGCCTGGGTTTTCACGTAAGCAAATTCTTCGATAAGGTTTTGGATATCGAAAAATGCTATCTTCAGCGGGAGCCCTCCAACGAAATACGCCTTGCTATAAAGGATTACGTGTTACGTAACGGCTTGACTTTCTATAACATACGCGAAAATCACGGATTTTTGCGCAATATGTTTGTGCGCACCACCGAAGACGGGCAGGTGATGCTGATCGTGTGTTTCGGCACCGACTCCCCTGCCATCAGGCCGATGCTGGAGTATATACGTGATCGCTTCCCCGAGATCAGCTCCCTTTATTACGTAATTAATACCAAAGGAAACGACAGTATCTCCGACCAGGAATGTATCCTGTTCTGCGGCAAGCCCGCCATATACGAAAAGATGGAGAATCTCAGCTTCCGCATAGGCCCCAAATCTTTCTATCAGACCAATGCCGCGCAGGCCCTTCAATTATACCGCAAGGCCAGGGAATTCGCCGCCCTTGACGGCTCCCAGACGGTTTACGACCTATATACCGGCACTGGCACGATAGCTCAGTTCGTTAGTGCAGGAGCCCGTAAAGTCATTGGTATCGAGTATGTTCCCGAGGCCATAGAAGACGCCCGCACCAACGCTGCGGCAAACGGCATCACCAACTGTGAATGGTTTGCCGGTGATATGAAAGACATACTGACGGACGACTTTATTGCCCGGCACGGGCATCCCGACGTAATGATAGTAGATCCGCCCCGTGCAGGTATGCACCCCGACGTGGTGGCTACCATAATGCGCGCCCTGCCCGACCGTATAGTGTACGTGAGCTGCAATCCCGCCTCACAGGCCAGGGACATAGCGCTTATGTCCGGCAAATACCGGATAACCGCGGTGCAGCCTGTAGATATGTTCCCTCATACTCAACACGTTGAGAATATTTGTAAACTCGAATTATGCTCCTCGATATAGTTTTTTTGCTAGTTGGTCTCACGGCCATCGTTTTAGGCGCCGATTTTCTGGTGGACGGCGCATCTGCCATAGCCAGGAAACTTAAAATCAGTGAGTTTGTCATCGGCTTGACAATTGTTGGCTTCGGCACTTCCTGCCCGGAACTTGTTGTCAGCGTGACGGGCGCCATTGCCGGCAATGCCGACATCTCTATCGGCAACGTTATTGGCTCCAACATTTTCAACACCCTGCTCATCCTGGGCATAACCGCCCTGGTGATGCCGGTGGCCATTACCCGTTCGAACAAGCGCCGCGATATTCCTATCACCTTGCTGGTGACTTTCCTGCTGGTTTTCTGCGGGATGAGCAAAACCCTTGTAGGCCTGGGTGAGCACGACGGCCTTTCCAGGATAGAAGGAATCGTCTTCCTGGTTCTTTTCGCCGTTTACATCTACTCCTGTTTCAAGAACGACGAGGGCATCGACGAGTCCGACTCCCCTGCTAAAAAGATGAGCCTCGCCGTGGCTATACTCCTGACTCTCGTTGGACTCGCCGGCCTGGTTTTCGGCGGCAGGTGGTTTGTAGATTCTGCGGTAAACATAGCCAGATACTTGGGAGTAAGCGACAAATTCATCGCCATTACCCTGCTTGCCGGCGGCACTTCCCTGCCGGAACTTGCAGCCTGCGTAGTTGCTGCGGCAAAGAAGAAGGGACAGCTCGCCCTGGGAAATATCCTGGGATCGAACATCTTCAACATACTGCTTATCCTGGGCGTCTCGGCGACCATCTCTCCCCTGCAGTTCAGAGATATTACCCTCGTGGACGTGTGCGCACTCCTTACCAGTATGATTTTGGTGTGGATGAGTTCCTACTCCTTCAAGAAGAATCAGATAGACCGCTATGAAGGCGCACTCTTCGTGCTTTGCTTCATTGCCTATTACGTGTGGTTGTTTATTAAACTTTGATATGAATCTTCTCAAATTCAAACCTACCGCCTACAAACTGGAAACAGTCTCCACAGGGCGTATTTTCGACGATCCGGGCTGGGCTCTGGCCGATCCAGAATGCGAATTCCCTTCTCTTGTACGCGCCGTTTACGACAATACCAGTTTCACTCCGCGCGAAGATCTCAAAGGGCTCTACCGTTACGCCGAATGGATGCCTGTCAAGCGTACTCTCAAGAAGTCCTGCGCGCCGGTAACATACAAATCCAAGAACCTCGCCAAGTATTTGGGGCTTAACAACTTATATATAACATTCTCGGGGTGGAACCCCAAAATAGGCGCCAAAATGAGCACCTGCTCCTTCAAGGAGACCGAGGCCTTTTCGGTGTGTGCCCGTATGGACCGCAAGGAGAAGCGCACACTCGTCGTACAGTCGGCCGGCAATACGGCCAGGGCATTCTCGCAAGTATGCTCCGACAACGACATCCCGGTGGTGATATGCATCCCAGAAGACAACAAGCACGACCTGTGGTTCCGTCACAAGCTGAACCGATGCGTAAAAGTCGTTGCTGCTCCCCACGGCTGCGACTACTACGACGCCATAACCCTCGGGGACAAGCTTGCCAGAGATCCCCGCTATTTCCTCGAAGGAGGAGCCAAGAATATTGCCCGGCGCGACGGAATGGGAACCACCATCCTGAGCTATGTTGAAAAGGCAGGGCGTCTGCCCGATGCATATTTCCAGGCTGTGGGATCCGGCACCGGCGCCATCGCAGCCTGGGAGAACGCCGAAAGGCTTGCCGCCGACGGCCGCTTCGGAGAGAACAATATGCGGGTCTATGTGTCGCAGAACACCCCTTTCACTCTTTTGTACGACTCCTGGAAGACCGGCTCCAGGCAGCTTGCCCCAATCACTCCCGAACAGGGCCGCCGCCAGGCAGAGGTTATCCTGGCCAAGGTTTTGTCGAACCGCAAACCCCCGTACAGCATAGCCGGCGGCCTCTTTGATGTGTTGGAGAAGAGCCACGGCGACGTGTTCCTCGCCTCCAACGACGACATTATGTACTGGCTGCTGCAGTTCCGCAACCTCGAAGGGTACGATCTTCTGCCCGCTGCGTGTGTAGCTGTATCCAGCCTTGCCCAGGCCGTACAGAACCATATCGTCGATAAGGACGAATACATTATGCTCAACTGTACCGGTGGCGGAACCCTGTCCGCTATGGGCAAGGGATTTGTGCTGAAGGAGCCCGACCTGGTGCTCAGCCCCGACCTGCCGGCGGAAGAGATAATCGCCAGGGTATCCGAGCTGTTCTAAAAATTAATAGCGGCACTTAAGCAGACAGCCGTATATTGTGCGGCATTCTTGGTTATGTCCTGAGCTGGCACGAGCTGTTTCGTGTCGGGGTCGGTAATTTGGTCGTGGTCGGTGGTGAAATGCGCCGAGAGCAGGAAATCGACGCTGATGTTGCGGAATACCGACACCCTATATCCCACCCCCAGTTTGGCACCGAGATTGGTCTTGTACAGCACGGATACGGGAAACATAGCTCCCGCACCCATATAGCAGATGAACCCGGAGGCATCGAGCCCGGAGGGACAGAAACGCAGCCGTGCCTCGAGTGGAATCATCCATCTCCTGAAATACACACCCGACAATCCGGCATAAACCGACACGTTCAGCTTATCGCCCAGATCGAGGCCCGCGTTGGTAAGGAAGATACCGTTACTGAAATATCGCCAGGCCTCGTCGGAATCAACTATTCGATAGCCCTCGCTGCATATGTAATTATACTGCCAGCTGCGCAGGAAAGTGCCTGTATAGCCCCATTCCAGGCCGTAACTGATACGGGGGAAGTCCCCCGCCCCGGCTTTGGCGAACGGCACGAAAACTAGAAGGAAAGCAGCCAGTAATATTTTTTTCATTTGATCTTGAACAGTATGGTGAATTGGGGGTACAGCGCCTGCAGAAGACCGTTATTATAAATGCTCAGGTAGGTCGCCTGATAGCTTTGCTCCCGCTCGTTCGGACGCACGTGGACTCCGGCCTCGGCGGTCAACGATAAATCCAGCGCCACGCTGCCTCCAAAGTCAAAACGGCAGCCGGCATCCCCGCTCAGGGCGAACATAAGTCCTTGGTTGTCGCTCATCAACGATACAAGGTCGAATCCGCGCCCTTTGTCGTGATCGCGCACATATCCGGCGCTTACTCCCGGGCCGGCATAGAGAGTCATCGAGTATCCGTTTCGTTGAAGGCGGCTGAAAATGTACTGCCGGGATAAATTCAATTTATAGCCCGGATAAGAGCAGCGGCTTGTCACTACTCCGTAGATATCAACATAGAAGGTGGCGCTGTGGAAAACATTATCCCTCTCCGGCAGGCGGAATACGGCCCCCACTCCTTTGGGAGAACTGAACAATCCCGCCTCCTGAGCCCTTAAACCGGAAGGAAAGAGGGCAAAGGCAATGGTGAATGCCGCAAGTGTGGTATATAGCTTTCCGTACACATCACGAAGATAGGGAAATCTTTGATTATATCCAATAATTGTACTATATTAGCCGTTGCAACGAAAACTTTCAACCTATGCCGGTAGAAATAAAAAAAGTACTCTCCAAGCGCGACCTGCGCACTTTTGTCAACTATCCTGAGGCACTCTACAAAAACAATCCTTACTACGTTCCGCCGCTGGTATTCGACCAGCTGGATACCCTCGACCAGGAGAAGGGCGCGGCGCAGGAATTCTGCAAATCCGCCCTGTTCCTTGCCTACAAGGACGGCGTACTCTCAGGCCGTGTAGCAGCCATAGTCAATTTCAAGGCCAACGAGCAATGGGACCACAAGGAAGTACGTTTCGGATGGTTCGATTTTATTGACGACGCCCAGGTTGCCGACGCCCTGATGGAAAAGGTGTATGAATTCGGCAGGGAGTACGGGATGGAATCGGTGGTCGGCCCGCTGGGCTTCACCGATTTTGATCCAGAGGGTATGCTCATTGCAGGTTACGACCGGCTCAGCACGATGGCGCTCATCTACAATTACCCCTATTACAACGACCACCTGCAGCGGATGGGCTTCGACAAAGACACCGACTGGATAGAATACAAGATTTTCCTGCCCGAACAGCTTCCGGACCGCCTGAAGAGGGTGTCGTCCATTATCAAGCAGCGCGCCAACGTGCATATCAGGCCCCTGACCCGGAAGATCATCAGGAAAGAAAACTACGGTCTCAAAGTGTTCAAGCTCATTAACGAGTGCTACAAAGACCTTTACAACTTTACGGTACTGCCCGACCATATGGCCAAGAAGTACCTCGATTTCTACCTGAGCATCCTTGACCTGCGCTACCTCAGTATGGTCGAAAACGACAAGAACGAGCTCGTAGCATTCGGCGTCACTATGCCCTCCATTGCAAGGGCGCTCCAGAAAAGCCGCGGAAAGCTCTTCCCCTTCGGCTGGTGGCATCTGCTCAAGTCGATGTTCATCAAGCACGAAGAGGGCGTGGAGATGCTTCTGGTGGGCGTACGTCCCGATTATCAGAATTCCGGCATCAATTCGCTGCTCTTCGCCGACTTGTTCGACAAATTCAGCAAGTGGGGTGTCAAATGGGCCGAGACCAACGCCGTGCTCGAAGACAACCTGAAGAACCAGGGTCAGTGGAAAGATTTTGAAAACGAGTGTGTCAAGAGACGCCGCTCCTACATAAAGAAACTCCCTTACCCCAATGTCTGAGATCGGTACCCCCCTTCCCGAGCGTATGCGTCCCCGCGACTTGTCGCAGTATGTCGGCCAGCGGCATCTGGTTGGCCCGGGATGCATTCTGCGCAATATGATCGACAGCGGCAACCTGTCGTCATTCATTCTCTGGGGGCCTCCAGGAGTGGGCAAGACCACTCTGGCAAGCATCATTGCGCACACTCTGGACAGGGAGTTCTACACCCTTTCGGCTGTAAGCTCCGGGGTTAAAGATGTCAGGGAAGTTATTGACAAGGCCAGGAACAAGTCGCTGTTCTCATCCGCAGCGGCGCCCGTCCTGTTCATCGACGAAATCCACCGTTTCAACAAGGCCCAGCAAGACGCTCTCCTCGGGGCGGTCGAATCGGGCATCGTCGTGCTTATAGGAGCCACCACCGAAAACCCCTCTTTCGAAGTAATCACTCCCCTTCTGTCGCGCTGCCAAGTATTTGTCTTAAAGCCTCTTGAAGCATCTGACCTTGATCTTTTGCTCAAGCGGGCGCTAAACAGCGACGAAGAGCTTTCCAAGCGTCAGATAGCAGTAGATGAGACAGAGGCCCTGTTCCGCCACAGCGGCGGAGACGCCCGCAAACTGCTGAACATACTTGAAATAGTCGTGAATGCCACTCCGCCCGCCCAAGACGGGGCCGTGCATATCAGCAACAAGACGGTCACCGCGTGCCTTCAGGAGAATATGGCCATCTATGACAAGGGCGGCGAAATGCATTACGACATTATTTCCGCCTTCATCAAATCGGTGCGCGGTTCCGACCCCAACGCCGCCGTGTATTGGATGGCGCGTATGCTGGACGGAGGTGAGGACCCGCTGTTCATAGCCCGTCGCCTATGCATCCTTGCGGCCGAAGACATAGGGCTTGCCAATCCCAACGCGCTTTTGCTTGCCGATGCCACCTTCCGCATCGTCCACTCAATAGGAATGCCCGAGGCCCGCATCCCGCTAAGCGAATGCGCCGTATATCTTGCTTCCTCGCCCAAGAGCAATTCGGCATACCTTGCCGTTGAGTCGGCCTTTGCCGCCGTTGAAGAAGACAAGACAGCTCCCGTGCCGCTGTACCTGCGCAACGCTCCTACATCGCTTATGAAGGAACTCGGCTATTCCGACGGCTACAAATACGCCCACGACTTCGAGGGGCATTTTACCGACCTGGAATTTATGCCCGACGCTATGCGAGGCAGAGTGTTCTACGAGCCCCAGCCCAACGCCCAGGAAGACAGGCTTAAGGCTTACTTATTATCTTGCTGGCCTAAATACTACACAAAGAAGTGATGACAGTTGTTCAGACCGCCCTCAACGGGTTAGTGGTTTTAAAGCCGCGCATCTTTGAAGATGCCCGCGGTTATTTCTTCGAGAGTTTCTCAAAGCGTGATTTCGAGGAGCTCATCGGTCCGGTGGAATTCGTCCAGGATAATGAAAGCAAGTCGTCGTGGGGCGTCGTGCGGGGACTTCATTTCCAGAAGCCTCCCTTCACCCAGGCCAAGCTGGTTCGCTGCACCCAGGGCAGGGTTCTTGACATAGCTGTAGATATCCGCCGCGGCTCCCCCACTTTCGGAGAGCATTTCGCCGTAGAGTTGAGCGAAGAGAACCACCTTCAGTTCTTCATCCCCAAGGGCTTCGCCCACGGCTTTTCGGTTCTGAGCGAAACAGCCGTATTCCAATACAAGTGCGATGAATTCTATCACCCCGAGGCCGATGCCGGCGTGCTGCTGACCGACCCCGCGCTCGGAATAGACTGGAAGATAGCTCCCGAGCAGATGATTCTTTCCGACAAAGACAGGCTGCGCAGCCCGCTTACTGCGGCGGACGCAATCTGAGTCACGCCCGTTCCCCGAATATAGCCGTACCTATACGGACTATCGTCGCCCCGTACTCGACTGCTACGGGCCAGTCGCCCGACATACCTATGGACAGCTCCTTAAAATCGGCCAGCTCGGGGAAAAGGTCGCGAAGATAGTCCATAAAAGCCTTAATACGGCCAAAATCGGCACGTATATCCTCTTGCTCATCAGTATTGGTGGCCATACCCATAAGGCCGCAAAAACGGACGTTTTTAAAGCCCTCAGCCCTGAACAGGATATCCAGCACCTCTTCTTCATAAAAACCCTGCTTGGTCTGCTCGGCGGCGACGTGCATTTCAAGCAGGACATTGATAATCTTGCCGTTCTTCCTTCCCCACTCATCGACCGCTTCAAGCAGGTGAAGCGAATCCACCGACTGCACCAGCGAGGCATAAGGCAGGACCATCTTGAGCTTGTTGGTCTGCAGGTGCCCGATAAAATGCCATTCTATACCCCGGCCCTCCAGGGCTATGGCCTTCTTTTCAAATTCCTGCGGACGGTTCTCCCCAAACACCGTCTGGCCGGCGGCAAGAGCCTCCTCGATGGCCTCCAGGGGATGGAATTTTGAAACTGCCACCAGTTTTACTTCTGATGGCAGTCTCTTTTTGATCTCTTGAATATTCTGTGCTATACTCATTTTAGCGACGTTTCTTCTGCTGGGCGCGAAGCTGCTCTTCCTGCATCTTCTGGGCGGCCTCCAGACGCTGCTGCCACTTTGATTTGGGCACGGGCTTTCCTTCCGTAGCCTTGAGCCTTTCGAGAATCTTCTCCGGATGGACGAAGAACTTCTTTATGACCAGGGTCTGGATAATCGCTATCAACTGCGAGAGCAGGTAGTAGTAACTCAAAGCGGCCGACAGGTTATTACAGATGAAGAACATCATAATAGGCATCATCCACAGGGTCATAAACTTCATAGATGAAGCCGTAGGGTCGTTGGAGGCCGTCTGGTTGGCAGTGGTTATCTTGGAATATACCCACATTACTACAGCCATAAGCAAGGCGAACAGCGAAAGGTGATCTCCGAGTATGGGCAGTTTGGTGCCGTAATCCAGGATGGAGTCGTAGGCGCTGAGGTCGTCGCACCACAGGAAAGGCTGCTGGCGGAGCTCGATGGATGCCGGGAAGAACCTGAACATAGCCCACAGGATAGGGAAAGTGAGCAAGGTAGGCAGACATCCGCCCATAGTACTGACCCCGGCCCGCCTGTACAGGTCCATAGTGGCCTGCTGCTTCTTCATCGCATCCTCCTGCTTGGGATACTTGGCATTGATCTTCTCAATCTCGGGCTTGAGCACCTGCATCTTGGCGGAAGAAGAGAAGGACTTGTAGGTCAACGGGAACACCACTATCTTGATGACCAGGGTCATAAGCAGGATGATGAGTCCGAAGTTGCTGATGAAGCGGCTGAAGAAGTTAAACATCGGGATGATGGCGTAACGGGTGAACCAGCCCACGAGCGAACCGCCCAGCGGGATGATCTTCTCATACTTCCGTCCCATTGCCTTGAGCGTGCTGAAGTGGTTGGGCCCGAAGTAGAACTCATACGGGATGCTGACCTCCTCTCCGTGACGGAAATCAGAGCGCATCTTGGCGCTGCAGGCCATCAGGTTGGAGGAAGGGTCGTTAGCCGATAGGAACTGCACCGACACCTCGCCGTTGGCGAACTCCTGGGGCGCATACATAATGGCCGAGAAGAACTGCTGCTGGAAAGCGAACCACTTAAGGCGGTTGCTTATGCTCTTGGAAGCGGAACGGCCGCGGCCGATCTCGGCGGGCTTCTTGTCGCCCTCGAAGTAATAGTCTATCTTGGAATACTGCGACTCGTTCTTGTAACCCTTCTCAAGCCTGGGCACGGTGACGTTGAAATCCACGTCGATGGAACCCACGTTGCGGGGTATGACGTTCTGCATACCCACGAACGAAAGCAGGTTTTTAAGATTGTAGCCGTCGGGAGCTAGGGAGTATTTCTGCTCGATGTATCCCCCGCCGCCGAAAGGCAGACGGAACACTACAGAAGTGTCGGTCTTTTCGGCAACGTAGAAGTTAAAGTCGGTGGTGCGGATGTACTGGCCGGTATAGACGCTCACCGCATACTCGGCGCCTCCCTCCTTGAAGAGCATAAGATCACCTCCGCCATAGCTGGAGTACTTCTTGAGCTGAACACTGGCGGGCTGAGCGCCTTTGGAAGAGAAGTCTATCTTGATCAAATCGTTCTCAAGGGTCACGACTTCACCTTCGGAAAGGTGTGCCGCCTCCAGAAGGCTGTCTTTGTAGATAGCCGGTGAGCTCTGGATTGCCTGACTCTCCACATCGGCGACAATATCCTGCTGCGCACCCGGGGCAAGGGAGTCCACAGGTGCGTTGGCAAGTGCGATGGAGTCCAGCCGGCGCTGCTCCTCTTGAAGTTTACGGTTACGGGACGACTGGTAGAAAGTGAATCCGAAAAGCGTCAGCGCTATGAGGATAAAGCCGATAACTGTATTCTTGTCCATTATTCGGCGCCCTCCTCGGCCTGGCGTATCGTCTGCTCAAGTTCCCTAAGTTCCGCCTTGGCCTGCTCGATGCGTTCCTGCATCTGTTTGATGAGAGGTTCGGAGTTCTTGGATGCGGCAAAGAAGCCGATATTGTTCTCGTATGTCGTTACATCCTGCTGCAGCTGGCGATACTTGTCCATAAGGATATCTTTCTCGGTGCGGGGACCCCTCTGGGGCCTGCCTCCCTGAGGCCGGCGGGATGGATTGAGCGGGAATTTCTCCTTGATGGCGGCGCGGTAAGCTTCGTTCACAGCGTCTTTCTCCTTGAAAGGAACGTGACCTATGGCACGCCAGCGCTCATTGAAGGAGCGCAGGGCCTCGGAGTTGGCTGCCTCGTCTTCCGACACGGCATAAGCCTGAACCTCCTCGATGAGTTTTTTCTTGGCCTTGAGGTTGCCGTAGAAATCGTTCTCGGGCTTGGCGTTCTTGTCCCTCTCGGCGAAGAATTCGTCGCAGGCGGCACGGAAACGCTTCCATATCTGCTCGCTCTTCTTGCGGGGCACGGCGCCGATTTCCTTCCACTCTTTCTGGAGTTCGATGAACTGATCGGTAGCCTTCTTCCACTCGGTGCTACTCTTGAGGGCCTCTGCCTTTTCGATGATGGCCATCTTCTTGTCGAGGTTGGCGTTCATCGAGTCTTTGAACTGGTTGTAGTAGTCGCGCTTGTGGCCGTAGAATGCGTCGCAGGCGGCGCGGAAACGGTCGTAGATCTTCTGGTTTTCCTTGCGGGTGGCAAAACCTATCTTGCGCCACTCTTCCTGGAGATCCTGGATCTTGCGGGAAAGCTCATTCCATTCGCTCGACGAGTTGATCTCCTTGGCGGCTATCTCTTCCACCTGCTCGCACAAAGCCTGCTTTGCCGAGAGGTTGGCAAGCTGCTCTTCTTTCTGGCCTTCGAAATGGGCCTGGTAGCGCTTGTTTATGACAGCCGTGGCAGCCTTGAAACGGTTCCAGATATCATCTCTCTTCTCTTTGGCCACGGGGCCGAACTCCTTCCACTGCTCGTGAAGCTTCTGCAGCTCGTGGAAAGCGTTCACTACATTCTCGTTCTCGGCGAGCTTTTCGGCCGCCTCGCAGAACTTTTCTTTGGCCTCGAGATTCTTCTGGAAGTCAAGATCGCGGAGGTCACGGCTGATCTTGACCATATCGTAGAACTTTTCTACGTAGAACTGATATGTATCGTTGATGTCCCTGTAGGCGTTGACAGGCACGGGACCGGCCTCTCTCCAGCGGTTCTGCAGTTCGCGGAACGCAGGGAACGATGCGCTTGCATCCTCGTCCTTCTCGACCAGGGCTTTGAGTTCATCTATGATCGCTTTCTTGGTAAGAAGATTCTCTTCCCTCTTGGCCTCCTGCTGGCGGTTGAATTCTGCCCTCTCTTTCTTGTAGTCGGCGTAAACGGCCTTGAAATTCTCTTCTACTGCCTCGAGAGGATTGGAAAGCGAATTGGCAACATCGGGATTCTCGCCTTTGAGTTTGCCCAGAAGCTTGTAGAATGCAGATTTTATGTTCTCGGCCTCCTTGGAGCGCATCATACTTTCTGCGCTTTCCTTGAGGGAGCGGAACATATCGGACAGTTCGGCAAGGCTCTTGTCGGCAAGGCTTTCGGCTTTTTCTCCGGCCTGCGCCTCGGGCTCTTCGGGCTCGGGTTCTGCGACGGGCTCAGCCTCAGGCTCAGCGGCGGGCGCGGCCTCGGGTTCTACCGGCTCGGCTACAGGTTCTGCTTCAGGCTCTGCGACGGGTTCTGCTTTTGCTTCGGGCTCGGCGGGCGCGCTCTCCACCTCGGCTTGAACAGCTGCGGATTCAATGATTTCGCTTTCTTTGGTTTCTACGTCTGAAGCTGCCGCGAGGACCTCTTCAGGAATGTTTGTTTCACTCATAATGGAGATATTTTAATATAGTATTGGAATGCAAATATAGCATTTATTTCTTAACTAGTTCTACTTCATATAATTTAGGCCAGTTTTTGCCAGTCAGGAAAATCCGGCCGTCAAGATGCGCTATGCCGTTGAGCACATCGGTGTCGGGTTTGCGCAGCTTTTTGGGAAGCAATCCTGTACAATCCACCATCCCCTCGACCTTCCCGCTGGAGGGGTTGATTATGACTATCATATCAGTGGTATATACATTAGCCCATACTCTCCCGTCTATCCATTCCAGCTCGTTGAGGAAACGTACCGGGCGGCCGTCCAGGGTGACCTTCACGCTGCGCTTTACCTTCAGGTCCTCATCCAGAAAGTAGAGGGTCGAACTCCCGTCGGAGGCGATAAGCGACTTGCCGTCGGTGGTAAGTCCCCAGCCCTCGCGGGGATAAGAATAGGTTTTGAGGTATTTCAGGCTCTGGGCATCATAGGTGAATGCCACCTTGTTGGTCCAGGTAAGCATATACAGCTTGCCCTTGAAAAACACGGAGCCCTCGCCGAAGTATTTGTGGGCAAAGTCAAGCTTGCGGAGCACCTTGCCGCTCTTGAAATCGACTACCCTGAAACTGCTCTCGCCGCACTGGCCGGTACTCTCATAAAGCGTTCCTCCGTCGAAGAACAGGCCTTGAGTGTACGCAGAAGGGTCGTGGTTGTATTCCGCCACGACTTTCAGTTTGTATTGGACAGGAGCCGATGCCGAGCAGGCCTGGAGGCAGGAAATCCAACAAAGAGACAGGAGAAGAATCCTTTTCATTACCGCAAATTTAACAAATAAATGTTAATTTTGTATCTCTAAGCTAAAATGATATGCGTATCGATATTCTGAGCGTCGTCCCGGAATTGCTGGAAAGTCCACTGGGGCATTCGATTGTGGGACGGGCAATCAAGAACTCCCTGGTTGAGATCCACGTTCACAACCTCCGCAAATACGGCATCGGGCCCAGGCGCAACGTAGACGACTACAGCTACGGCGGAGACGCCGGTATGGTAATGATGGTCGAGCCGGTGTTCCGGATGCTGGAAGAGCTCCGGTCGGAGCGCAGTTACGACGAGGTCATCTATATGTCCCCCGACGGCGAAAGGTTCACCCAGCCCTTTGCCAACGAACTCTCGCTCAAGGAGAACATCATTATTCTTTGCGGCCACTACAAAGGCATTGACCACCGCATACGCGAGCACCTTGTCACCCGCGAGATTTCGGTAGGCGATTACGTCGTCAGCGGTGGCGAGATTCCGGCGGCCATAGTTGCGGACGCTATAGTGCGGCTCATTCCCGGAGCCCTGACCGACGAGACCTCCGCCCTGTCGGACAGCTTCCAGGACAAGCTGCTCTCCCCTCCCGTTTATACCCGCCCCGCCGAGTTCAACGGATGGAAAGTTCCCGAAGTTTTGCTGAGCGGCAACCCCAAACTCATCCGCGCCTGGCAAGATGAACAGGCCCTCGAAAGGACTAAGTTATTGAGACCCGAGCTGTTAGATGATAGTTTATAAAATTTTTTAAAAATTAAAAATCTTTTTTTTAAATAATTTTGTAAAAAAGTATTGCCAATATCAAAAATTGCATTATCTTTGTACTCGGAAATCAACAACTATTCTAACCAACAATAATTAACCTTCTAAAGGTATACACTACTAACTAACCGTTGAAGCCCGCTGTGAAGCGGGCTTCACACGTAAATTTTGGTGTCCCGATAAATGTTGCTATATTTGAACAATCAAAGAAGTCTGACAAATGAAAGTTGCTATCGTTGGCGCAAGCGGCGCCGTTGGCCAGGAATTTATTAAAGTATTGGAACAGAGGAACTTCCCTCTTGACGAACTGGTTTTGTTCGGATCGGAACGCAGCGCCGGGCGCAAATACAAGTTCCGCGGCAAGGAGATAGAAGTCAAGCTCTTGAGCCACAACGACGACTTCAAGGACATCGACATTGCATTCACTTCCGCCGGCGCTGGAACCTCCCGCGAGTTCTCCGAAACCATCACCCGCTACGGCACCATAATGATCGATAATTCCAGTGCTTTCAGGATGGACCCCGACGTCCCTCTTGTAGTGCCTGAATGCAACGCTGCCGACGCGCTTGTAAGGCCCCGCGGAATCATTGCCAACCCCAACTGCACCACTATTATGATGGTTGTAGTGCTACAGCCCATCGAGAACCTTTCGCATATCACGCGCATTCACGTGGCGAGCTACCAGTCGGCTTCCGGTGCCGGCGCACAGGCTATGGCCGAACTCCAGCAGCAATACCGCCAGATTACCGCAGGTGAGCCTGTGACGGTAGAAAAATTCGCCTACCAGTTGGCTTATAACGTTATCCCGCAGATCGACGTATTCACCGACAACGACTACACCAAAGAGGAGATGAAGATGTTCAACGAAACCCGTAAGATTCTCCACTCCGATGTTCGCTGCAGCGCTATGTGCGTGAGGATTTCCGCTCTGCGCTCCCACTCCGAAGCCGTATGGATCGAGACCGAAGAGCCCCTTTCAGCCGCCCAGGTCAGAGCCGCCCTCGAAGCAGCCCCCGGCATCACGGTACAGGACGACCCCGCCCAGAAGAGTTATCCTATGCCCCTGTTCACCGCCGGCAAAGACGATGTGTACGTTGGACGCATACGCAAAGACATCTCCAATGAAAACGGAATAACCCTGTGGCTGTCGGGAGACCAGATACGCAAAGGCGCCGCGCTAAATGCCGTACAAATAGCAGAGTATCTCATTAAATGTCAGAAGAACTCCACCTTGTAGCCGAACTGGCGCTGATTCTCATAGCCGCCGGTGTATTCACAGTTATCTCAAAGGCGCTCAAGCAGCCTTTGATTCTGGGCTACATCATAGCCGGGTTCATCGTGAGTCCCCACCTGGGGCTCTTCCCTGTCATAACCAGCACCGAATCGGTCAAGCAATGGTCCGAGATAGGCATCATCTTCCTGCTGTTCGCCCTCGGACTGGAGTTCAGTTTCAAGAAGCTGCTCAAAGTCGGCAGCCGGGCACTCATTACGGCCGGCACCATCTGCCTTGGAATGCTGATCGTGGGCCTTGTTACCGGCAGCGCACTGGGCTGGACGATGATGGAGAGCATCTTCCTGGGAGGGCTTCTTTCAATGAGTTCCACCACGGTCATCATCAAGGCCTTCGACGATATGGGGCTGAAAAAGAAGCCCTACGCCACCCTTATTTTCGGCACGCTGGTGGTCGAAGACCTCATTGCCGTGCTGCTGATGGTGCTCCTCTCCACCTTTGCCGTATCAAGTCAGTTTTCTGGCAGCGAGATGATCTTCAGCCTGGCCCGCCTGGCGTTCTTCCTGATTCTCTGGTTCCTGGTCGGCATTTACGTCATCCCCATCGCATTGCGCAAGGCAAAGAAGTATCTGAACGACGAAATACTGCTCATAATATCGATAGGCCTGTGCTTCGGAATGGTGGCTCTTGCCACCCTTTCCGGCTTTTCCTCGGCCCTGGGTGCCTTCGTGATGGGTTCCATCCTTGCCGAAACTGTCGAAGGCGAAAGGATAGAGCATCTCCTGACCGGCATCAAGAACTTGTTCGGAGCCATATTCTTCGTATCCGTGGGTATGATGATAGACCCGGCCACGATAGGTGCCCACTGGGTGACGATTCTGATCCTGGCCGTCATAGCGGTACTGGGCCTGCTCACCTTCTCCACCACCGGCTCACTCCTCGCCGGAGCGGGACTGGACAACTCGGTGCACGTAGGCTTCAGTATGGCCCAGCTGGGAGAGTTCTCCTTTATCATAGCCAGCCTCGGCTGCAGCCTGGGGGTGATGCGGGAATTCATCTATCCCGTGATAATCGCCGTGTCGGTACTTACCACTTTCGGAGCCCCTTATATGATGAAGGCCGGGGATCCCGTGAGCAGGTGGCTGCAGAACAAGCTGCCCCAGTCCTTTCTCGACAAGATCAACCCCTCCCCTTCCGATACGCAGAAAGCCTCCTCGGCCGAGAGCAACGAATGGGGCAACCTGCTTAAGAGCTACGCCATCAGGGTCGTGCTTTACAGTGTGGTGCTGGTGGCCCTTCTGATCCTTTCACGCACCCTTCTCCCCCGCCTGGGCGAGAGTCTGCTGCCTTTCCTGAGCGAGACGGCACGTAAGGCCATCTGCCTTGGCGTCACCCTCCTGGTGATGATTCCTTTCCTGTACGGACTCGTTGTCACCACCGGCCGGATCAAGCCCCACGCCTCAAAGCTTCTCAAGACCAGGCCCTCCAACAAGTGGCCCATCCTGTCGCTGCTATTCCTCCGCATCCTCATAGGTATCAGCTTTCTTATCGCCGCCATCACCAGTTATTTCACCTTGGGAGGATGGGGCATACTGATAGCCATCCTGGTGGGAATACTTGTGTTCCTGCTGGCCCGCTTCTTTGCAAGCAGCCTTCTCTCCGGACTGGAGAAACGCTTCCTGGAGAATCTGAACGCCAAGGAAGAGCAAGAAAAGAAAGAGCGTCCCGTGGCGTCTTCGGTCAAGGAGAAGATGTCCAGATACGACATCCGCACCGAAACCGTGGAGATCTCGCCCGACTTTACCTACATAGGCAAGACCCTGAAGGAGATGCCCTTCAGGAAGTCTTCCGGAGTCAACATCATAAAGATCCAGCGCGGCTCCCGCAGCATAGAGATCCCGTCTGGCGAAGAGCCCATATTCCCTTATGACAGACTGGTTGCCGTAGGCACTCCCGCCCAGCTGGAAGCCTTCGTGAGCACCCTGAACGAAAACGTCAGGCAATACGAAGAGAGCGACGGTGGCTCAGGTTTTGCCGTGGTAAAAATAGTTTTGAGAGAAGACTCGTTCCTTACCGGAAAGACCCTCCGCGAAGCCGAAATGCGCAAGGGAGGATGCACAGTAATCAGCATACTTCACAACGACAGAATAATAGCCAATCCCGGAGCCGACTTCAGGCTTTCGGAAGGCGACACAATATGGATAGCAGGCAACGAAAAGTCCTGCCAATGGTACAAGTAGCAATATGTCAAAGATTATCCTCACGGGCGACCGCCCGACCGGCCGGCTCCATCTGGGCCACTACGTAGGCTCACTCCGCCGCAGAGTCGAACTCCAGAACCAGGGAGGTTTCGACAAGATATTCATAATGATAGCGGACGCCCAGGCGCTGACCGACAACGCCGACAATCCCGAAAAAGTACGCCAGAATATCATTCAGGTGGCCCTGGACTACCTGTCAGCAGGTCTGGATCCTTCAAAAGTCAACATATTCATCCAGTCCCTGGTGCCCCAGCTCACCGAGCTGACCTTCTACTATATGAATCTGGTCACGGTGCAGCGGCTCCAGCGCAACCCTACCGTCAAGCAGGAAATAAAGCTCCGCGGTTTTTCCGAGACCGACGACGGGTCGGACAACAAAGCCGGAACCCCGGTAGGCTTTTTCTGCTACCCCATTAGCCAGGCGGCGGACATAACTGCTTTCAAAGCCACCACGGTGCCTGTGGGCGAAGACCAGGAGCCTATGATAGAGCAATGCCGCGAGATAGTCCGCAAGTTCAATTCCGTCTATGGGCCCGCGCTGGTCGAACCGGAGATTCTCCTTCCCGACAATGCCGCCTGTATGCGTCTTCCGGGCACCGACGGCAAGGCCAAGATGAGCAAGTCCCTGGGCAACTGCATCTACCTCTCCGACTCCGAAGAAGAAGTGACCCGCAAGGTCAAGGGAATGTTTACCGATCCGGGGCATCTTCAGGTAAGCGACCCTGGTAAAGTGGAAGGAAATCCTGTGTTCACCTACCTCGACGCCTTCTGCAAGCCCGAGCATTTCGAGAAGTTCGCATCCTGCTTTGTGGGCAAAAAGGCCAGTTTTTCCTTCTCCTCCCTCGACGAGGCCAAGGCGCAGTACAGGGCCGGCGGACTCGGCGATATGATGCTTAAGAACTTCCTGGCCGCCATCCTGAACGATACGCTCGAGCCGATACGCCAGCGCAGGGCCGAGCTCGAAAAGGATCTTCCCTCGGTGTGGGAAGTGCTCCGCAAAGGCACTCAGGAAGCGGTCAAAGTGGCCGCCGCCACCCTCGATGACGTGCGCAAGGCTATGCGGATTGATTATTTCAACGATACTGACCTTACCGGAATCAAATGAGCTACCTGATTATTCCAAAGGGCTACAAATCGGCCCTCACGCCCGAAGAAACCGAGCGTGGCATCAAGCTGGTCAAGGATTTCTTCCAGCAATCGCTGTCAAAGGCGCTTAAACTCCGCCGCGTTACGGCTCCCCTCTTCGTCCTCCAGGGACAGGGTATCAACGACGACCTGAACGGCGTAGAGAGGGCGGTGACCTTCCCCATCAAAGACCTCGACGACGCCCGTGCTGAAGTCGTCCACTCGCTGGCCAAGTGGAAAAGGGTATCTCTGTCCGATTACAAAATCCGCCCCGGTCACGGCATCTACACCGATATGAACGCCATCCGCGCCGACGAGAGCCTGGGCAACCTGCATTCGCTCTACGTTGACCAGTGGGACTGGGAAAGGACCATCACCGCCTCGAACCGCAACCTTGGCTTCCTGCGGCGTATAGTGCGCCAGATTTATTCGGCGATGCTCGATACCGAACAGTTTGTCTGCACCTGCTATCCCCAGCTGCGCCCTTTCCTCAAGCGGGACATTCATTTCATCCACTCCGAAGAGTTGCTTCAGATGTATCCTGGCTTGACCGCCAAGGAGCGGGAAGACGCAATCTGCCGCAAATTCGGCAGCGTGTTCATCATCGGCATCGGCGGAGCCCTCTCAAACGGAGAGCCGCACGATTTGCGCGCGCCCGACTACGACGACTGGAGCACCCCCAACGAAGACGGTTACAACGGACTTAACGGTGACCTGCTGGTCTGGAATCCCATCCTTGAACGGGCATTCGAGGTGTCTTCGATGGGTATCAGGGTCAATGAAGACTCTATGCGCAGGCAGCTTGCCATCTGCGGAAAGACGGAGCGCGAGGGGCTTTACTTCCATTCCCTTCTGCTATCCGGCAAACTCCCCCTCAGCATCGGCGGCGGAATAGGCCAGTCGAGGCTATGTATGCTTTTCCTCCAGAAGGCCCACATAGGCGAGATCCAGGCAAGCATATGGCCCGAGCAGCAGCGCAAAGCTTGCCGTCGGGCCGGAATAAAGCTTATCTGACCTTCCCCCTTATTCTTCCCAGGAAGGTTCTACGGGATACTTGGGACGCTCGGCCAAAGAGGCATAGTCTTCGGCCGTAGTAATTTTGCTGCAGCTGAACTTACGCCCCGAATTGTCGTACACGACGACCTTGATTCTGGCCCCCGGATCTTTGAGGACATACTTGAACATATGGTAATTCTTGGAGCAGTAGTTATTGCGGGTACTGCCCTGGATATGGCCGCGCCCGACCACGCCCACATTGTAGCCTATGGCCCACCAGTCCTTGCTGCCATTGTAGGGGGGCTCGAACTCGCTTGAGACGGGCATCCTTTCAAGCTCACCGCAAAGCTTTCCGTTCTCGTACACTTCGGAGCGCCATCCTTCGTCCCAGTTCCATACATTTACCAGGAGAGTGTTGGCGCCGTGTTCCAGGCGGAACCTCTCGTATTCTCCGCCGTATTCGGAATCACCGCGGTAGATGCGCATCTGGTAAGTGTCCTTGAAATTCTGGCCCTTGTAGATGTCGGATACTACCTGGTTGCCGCTTATCTTCCAGACGGCATAGCCATTGGGGGTTCCGTCTGCGCAATTCTTGCTCCACCACCAGCTGCCCGACATCGCGCCGGCCACGAATTCCCTGACTCCGTTGGGATAGTTGATATGCTTGATGGTGTGGGTATGGCCGCTGACTATCCTGGCATTGCCACGGGCGCCCAGGATATCCAGGACTTTAGCCATATTGGGCGACTTGCCCACAGCTCCCTCGAAGGGAATATGGACGCAAAGGATAACGAGTTTGCCGGCTGGAACCGCACTCAGATCCTTTTCCAGCCACGCTACCTGACTGTCGGAGAAATCGCCGTGGTATTTGCCGGGATGACCGAAGGTCTCGAAGCACACGTTGAACATCGATACGATATGCACATCGCCCCTGTTGAAAGAGTAGTTGGCAGGACCGAATGTATCTTCGAAATAGCGGTTGCGACGCATCGAAATGGTAGGACTTCCCTCTTCGACTGCCGTGAGTGGGTATTCAAAATCGTGGTTGCCGATGGTCTGGAATACGGGCATTCCCACCTTTCCGGCCTCGAATTCGCTGCGTATCACAGGCAGCAGATAATTGGTGTTGCGGAAGCCCTCGCTGTATGCTATATCGCCCAGGGTAATGGCGTAATCGGGCCCCTTGCATTTACGTGCATAGGCCTTGATATCGGCAATGCCTTCCTCGCGGAGCCGGCGCACGTGCCATATCCACTGGCACTGGGGATCGGCCAGGAGGAAAAGGTTGAAATCCTTCTCCGGACCTCCTTTAAGCGGCTTGAGGACAAAATTATATGCAGGCCTGTCTTCGAGCTTCTTGAAGAAGACGGGCTGCCCCTGACGAATCGGGATCTCGTAAGCCGAAGGAATGCTTACAAACACGTAATAAGCCTCCGGAATGCGGGGGAAGCAGTACTTGCCCTCGGCATCGGTCAGCACCACCTGAATGCCGTCCGAAACTACAACTCCGGCGACAGGCTTGCCGTCGGTGTCGGTGACGGTGCCCTTAACTTCGGTAGGCAGCACCTTGGCGGCAAAAGCGGAAACGCTTAAGGCAAGGCTTGCGGCAACAATCAATAACTTCTTCATACTTACGCCTTATGATGCAGGTCCTCCTCGGCATAACCGGTGGCCTTGGCGCCCCAGATGGTGAGGACGGTTATCAAACCTATGACCGCACAAACGAATATGGTTATGTAAGCGGCGTTCCAGCCATAGTGCTGGGCCACGAAGCCGAAGCCGAAGCCGGAAACTATGGTGCTCAGGTATCCGAAGATACCGAGAATGCCGTTGGCGGTAGCGGAGGCCCTGTTGGTAGCGTGCTGAGCCGCGCAGATTCCAAGCAAAGCCTGAGGGCCGTAAATGCAGAAGCCCAGGAAAGTGAAAGGAATGAGCATCACCCACCAGGCTGCGCTCTGCGGCAGCATCCAGAACAGGGCGATACAGATGGCTACTCCTACCATACACACCACGCAGGTATGATGGGCCTTGTTCTTGAATATATGGTCGGTAGCCCATCCCCAGAACAGCATACCCAGGTTACCGCCTATCAGCTCGAACACCACGCACAATGTAGTGGCATTGGCCATAGACAGGCCCTTGCTCTCGGTGAGCAGCGTAGGGCCCCAGTCCAAGGCGGCGAAACGCACCACGTACACAAAGAAATTGGTGATTGCCAGGGTCCAGATGATACGGTTGCGATAGACGTGCTTGTTCACGAAAGCCTTATGCTCGGCCGCCTCCTCGGGAGTCGTGACGATGGCTTTTTTCTTACCTACCACCTCGGGGAATCCGACGTCCGAGGGAGAATCCTTCATAGTGAAGAACAGCCATATAGAGCCCAGGATAGCCACGCCTGCAGGAATGAGGAAGCACCAGCGCCAAGCCCCGAAATGGGCGGCGAAATTAGTGACTTTCTGCACGTTGGCAGGGTCGGCCATATCCAGGTTGAGATTGGCGGTGATGGCGGCTACGGTCTCGGGGTTCACGCTCATATCCACGCCCAGATGAGGCATCACTATCCACCCGCAGAGAGCCATCGCAAGGCCTGCACCGATGGAATGGGACATATTCCAGATGCTCATCTTGGTTGCGAGCTCCTTGGGATGTATCCATTGGGTTAGCGTCTTGGTACAAGGCGGAACGCCCATTCCCTGAAGGAAGCCGTTGACCATCCACAGAATGCCCATAACATACACGAGCACGGCCGATATGGCGGCCATATCCCCCGCTTTCCCTGCAAGCGCCACGATCCATCCCGCCACGGCGTCGCTCGTGCCGAAAAGGATATTCACAATGGCACAAAGCATAAGCCCCAGGGACATAACCTTACGGGCGCTGTTGCGGTCGGTGATAATACCTACAACGTAGCGAGAAAGGCCATAAATGACACCGTGGAGCGTAAGGAAAATACCTAACTGGGTTTTAGTTATTCCGAATTCGGCACCCAGGCCGGGCATAGAGAAGGAGAAATTCTTGCGGACCAGATAGAACATTGCATAGCCTATCATAGTCACGACGATAGTCCTCCACTGCCAGTACTTTAGTGATTTTGTGGTTTGCATAGCGTTTATTTAACTTCCCAGATACCGCCCTTGCCGAAAAGCATTTCGGTCAGCTCGTCCATCAGGCCGAGACGGTAAACAATATCAATGTTGGTGAAACGGCTGCGCATATATGGGATATAGGAGAAAGTCTTGCGCATACGGGCTCTGTCGACGCATATCATTTCCGGCTCATAGGGCGCTCCTACCAGTTTGAGGTTCTCGTAAACCTCCGAGAGCGGGATGATCTGCTCGCGGATACGCTCCTTGAGCTCGGGCCAGGCGGCCTTCAGGGCCTCAAGCTGCCTGCGCAGGCCGTCTTTATCGACATATTTGCCTTTAGTTTCTTCGAGGCCGCGGGCAAGATGTCCGGGTTTGCCCGCAAACACGGTCCTGATCTCCTCCTCCATCTCGGGCCAGCTCTTCCAGGCGTCCACGCATTTGTCTATATCGAGGTTTTCGATGTCTTTACTCAGGAGGAACTCCAGAGAGGCGGTGCTGGCCAGCGTGCCGATACCGACCTTGAAGCCGTGCGATACGTGCTTTCCGTTAGGATACGCCAGGTTTTCCATATCCCAGCAGTGCGAGAATTGATGCTCGGTACCCGAAGCTGGACGGCTGCTATGTATGGCCTGCATTGCAAAACCGCTCATCAGAAGGCCTTCGGATAGCTTTTCCGTCATTTCGATGTCTCCCTTGTGAACTGCCGCAGGGGCGCTCAAAGACTCCCGGAGCCCGTCTTGCACAAGATCCCATCCAAACTGGTCGATGGCCTCCGCCCCCACGGCATCGGCCAGCATCCAGTCTGCTCCGGCCGGAATCTTGGCGATCAGGTCGGCATAACCGGATGCGGCAAGTTCCTTGGGCGCTGCGGCTGCAATAACCGGATCCATCACGAAACCATAAGGAGCCGGGCAGCTGAACGTCTGCTTGTTGCCGTCTTTGGTTATGGAAGCGCCGTAGGCGGTATACCCATCCATCGAAGCCGCTGTACCGACGCACATATACTTGCGTCCCAAAATGTGGGATGTGTATTTGGTAAGGTCGTTGATGACGCCGGACCCTACGGCGATGGCAATCACGTCCAGGCCAGAAAGGCGGGCCTTGAGCTGTTCGACGAATTTCCACTCGGCATAAAGCTCCGGATCATCAAAGACAAATGGTTCGACGTGAGGGACAGAGGCCTCCTCCAATGACTGAAGAACTGCTTTACCTGCTACCTCCCAAGTATTTGTATCTGCGATAATTATAGCGGATTGACCAGGAAAAAGTTTTTGGAACATCGAGGCCGTCCGGGACACTACTCCGGGGCCGATGATCAAGTCTTTAGTGTCGGTTGTGCGCTTTAATGCGCGTTCGATTTTGTTCATAGTGTTATAGCTTTTCTGAATGTAGGTATTGTTTCTTCCAGCTTAAAGCCCTTGCGGTAGATTCCGGCCGTACCGCCCACGAATATCTGTGCTCCCATCGCCGCCATCAGAGCGGCCCGCTCCGCACTTACGCTGCCGTCAACGCTTATCATAACGTCCTGTAAACCATTGGAATCCAGCCACTCACGTGTAGTTTTGACCTTATCCATTATCCCCTCCACCATCTTAGCTCCGGCATAACCGGGATGCACGAGCATCAGCGTGACGGTGTCGAACAGGCCGATATGGGGCTTCAAAGCCTCCACCGGGGTTTCGGGATTAACGGCAAGGCCGAAACGGCAGCCGCACCCTCGCACAGAGCGGCTCAGGGCCTCAAAACTGCGGTCGAGCTCCACGTGAACACTAAGACAATCGCCCCGGCGCAAGTCAAAGCGCGACAAGACCAACTCCGGATCTGTAACCATAAGGTGAATATCCAGGGGCTGGCTGGTGCGCTCGTGCATCGCCTTGATAAAATCGGGTCCGAAAGTAAGATTGGGGACAAAATGAGCATCCATAACATCGACGTGCAGCCAGTCAACTCCATACTCCCTCAAAGTGTCGATATCGGCTCCGAGATTCATCAGGTCGGAGCACATGACGGAAACAGAAATATATGTGGTTTTCATATTCATCAAAGATAGCTAAAAATAGTCTCTTTATCAAGCAAAAACGTGCCATTTTGGCCGAAAATCAGCATTAACAAAAATGTTATAGGTATTAACTATATTGTTTTATAACCTGATTTAAAGCCATTTAACAATAGAACCCAATTGAGGGTGGCGACTAATGCATTTTATCGATTTTTTTTGTATTTTTGTAGTAATAAAATCTATCGATATGAATCTAGAAGGCAGAAGACAAAGTACCAACGTCGACGACCGTCGTGGGCGTTCGGTGGGTAAAGCCGGTGGAATAGGCCTTGGAGGCATCCTGCTGGCCGGAATTCTCTATTTAGTATTTGGCATTAACCCGGCTCCGGTACTCGAAGGGGCAGGAGCCCTGAGCGGCGGAAACCAAACAGAAACCAACTACACTCCCACGGCCGAAGAAGAAGAGCTTGCCGTGTTCTCCAAACAGATCCTGGCAGGTACAGAAGACGTGTGGACAAACATCTTCAAAGCCAACGGAAAGACCTATCAACCTCCCCGCCTCGTCCTCTACAATGACTACGTACAGACGTCTACAGGCACTGCTTCCGCCTCTACAGGCCCCTTCTACAGCAGCGCCGACCAGACTGTTTATATCGACCTTTCTTTCTTCTCTTCAATGAAGCAGCAAATAGGTGCCGACGGCGATTTTGCCTATGCTTATGTCATCGCCCACGAGGTTGGACACCACGTCCAGTACCTGCTCGGAACCCTCCAGCAAGCTCACCAGCAAATGCAGCGTGTAAGCGAAAAAGAGGCCAATCAAATCAGTGTCCGTCTCGAGCTTCAGGCCGACTTCTACGCGGGCGTGTGGGCGCATCACGACAATAAGATGTTCTCCTCCCTTGAGGCAGGCGACGTGGAAGAAGGTCTTGCCGTCGCAGCAAAGATCGGTGACGACTATCTCCAGAAAAAAGCATACGGCTACACTGTTCCCGACTCTTTCAACCACGGCACTTCCGACCAGCGTTCCCGCTGGCTCAAAAAGGGCCTGAGCACCGGCAATCCAGCCGACGGCGACACATTCTCCATAGCTTACAACCGCCTGTAGTATGACATACGACATACTTCTCCCCTTTTCCGGCGCCTGGCAGGCAGAAGAAGACCGATACGAGGAAGTTGACGGAGCGCAGATTTCACATATGGAATGCCACTTACCTGCCGCTGACGGCTCAGGTGACGAGGCTTTTATAGATATTTATGTGGGCGATATGCCCTCTGACACTACCGCAGAGGACGAGGCTTACGCCAATTATGCCGAAATAATCGGCTGGAGCGACGAAGACGACGAGGATTGCCCCATCGCAGAGTGGAAATTCCAGCGCAGAACAGCCTACGGCTTCACCGGAGAGTGCGAGAACGGCTCGATAATGCTGCTGATGTGCGTCGAGATACACAAAGGCACATTGCTCATCCTCTCCTTGGTTGCAGACAACGACGAAGAGGTTGGCAAGTGGGCCAAATATGTTGAAGAAAATCTTAAGATAAAGCCAATTAAGTAGCCGATTATCAGCTAAAATGGCGCCCGTGACATAGGCGGTAAGACAGACCGCTTCCACAAGGGCAGGGTTCGTCCGGCAACACCGGACGAACTTTGTTTACGCTGTCGAACATCTTCAGGAGTTCCTCTTCCATCTGCGCGGCTTCGTTCTCATCGAAGAGTTCGAGAAAGCGCCCTGCGGGAAGCTCGTAGCGCATCAAACCGGTTGAATTGGCGCTGTTGCCCTTCAGCAGCCACTTAGGAGCAGCATTGGCATAGTCGAGAATAACCTGGGCACACTGCACAAACTGCTCATAATCAGAAATATCCCCCGCTGCCTCAGTGAGAGGGGAAAGAAGCATCGCAAGGTTGTGATCGTTAGGAATATACTGAGAGTTGATCCACACGAGATGCACCGTATAAATCAATTCCTCCCCAACATAGCCCAGGGCATCAAGCATATCCGACAGCGCCTTTCCCTCAGGAGAATCACTCCCGAATGCACAGAAGGGCGAATGCTCACCGCAACGCTCAAATTGAGCGGGAGAAAACTTGGCGTATCGGCGCACTGTCTTGAAACTCTGCCTGCGTTCTTTCATCAGCGATTCCAGGCTCACCACATCGGGTGACACCATATACGACTCGCCCATAAATTCCTCCTGGTGAGTCCTGATAACAGGATGATTCACCAGTGCACGGGCGAATTTGCGCATTTGAGCTACAGACTCGAAGTTCGGAGTGATACAGTCGATAAATGTCCTCAGAGGCACTGCGCCGAACATATTGACTGCACCCAGAATCATATGCTCCAACTTAAATGAGCCATCTTGTTCTTTACTTTCGATGACTGCGTCTATATCGTTGGATATCAATTCATATATGGCGCGAGGAATGCTTACACTGAGCATATCGTCCTTACGCTCCTCAGATGCATTTACTATATGCAGGACCTCTATCGCCGATGGGAAATCGGAAGGGATGAAATCCACGGAATTGTCGGGTCCAGCGTGGCACAGCCGCTGCAGCATACGCAGGTCGCACTCCATAAGCTGGTTGAGCCATACTTTGGGGTCCGAGGACAAGTATGCGCACAGGGCCTTCACCAGATCTTCAGTCCGCCCCTGCTTGGAGGGCAGGGCGTTGAAGTAATCAAGTGTGGCGAGAATCTCTTCTCTTGAGCGCAAACTCAACAATTCTTGTATCAAACTCTGCATAAGGGTGCAAAATTAATACTTTTCAACCGAGAGCACAAATACTTTTTTCCCTTCAGCCCGAAATTTTACATTATACTGGCCAAAACTGAGCCCGTACACTCGCTGGGGGTCATCTTGATAATGGGGCCTGGGATCGTGGGATAGAAGGGCTGAAAGTACTTCAATATCGTTGGAGTCAAGCGAGCAGTGCAGCTCGTCGGGAATCTCAACTTCAAGTGTAGGCCAGGAGCTGTAATCTACAAAGCCAGAGCGTATTCCTGTACGGCTGTCAGCATATTCGATATATGGTTTTACATCGTAAACAGGAGTTCCGTCGGCCAGATCGGCACCGCTCACTTTCAGCACTCCCCTCTCTATCGATTCGAACTTTACACAGGAAAGCCCCAGCCCGTTGGGTCTGAAGGGCGAACGCGAAGCAAACACCCCCACCCTTTTATTACCGCCCAGCCTGGGAGGGCGCACTGTAGGAGAGAACTCAGTGGACTCGTTGAGTGAAAAACCCCAAATTAGCCAAACGTAGTCGAATTCTTCGAGTCCGCGTACGGCCTCGGGACTATCGTATGGAGGCAGGAAATGCACTTCTCCCTTCAACTCCGGCACCAGGCCTGCCTGACGCGGAAGGCCGAACTTCTCCCTCAGAGGAGAGCGGAATACGGCTACGGGTTCTATATTCATTCTCCGATTTCCTTGAGAAATGCAGAATACATTTTACCCAGGGAGTCCAGATACTCGCCCTTGAGCGGCTCGGAAGGCGGAGAAATCATCTTAAGCGGATCGATGGGCGTTCCGTCCTTCCACACGCGGAAGTCTAGATGAGGCCCCGTAGAGTGCCCGGTAGAGCCTACATAGCCTATAGTCTGCCCCTGGGCGACACGCGATCCGGCTTTTATACCCGTAGCAAACTTGGATAGATGCATATAACAGGTTTCATATCCGTTCATATGACGGATGCGGATACGGTTGCCTCCTCCGCTGCCGTCCCAACCGCACTGAGTCACTGTGCCGTCTCCGATGGTATGAACCGGAGTACCTGTGGGCGCAGCATAATCTACAGCGGTATGAGGACGTACAACACCGGTAATGGGATGCTTGCGGTGATATGTGAAGCGGCTGCTGATGCGCGAATACTGCAAAGGTGCCTTGAGAAAAGCCTTACGCAGGCTCTCTCCCTTCTCGCTCCAGTACTTATTTCCTCCGTCGCCCTGGTCAAAACGCAGGGCTGCAGCGTGGAACGTCCCGCTGTCGTACATTGCAAATTCTACACTGTCTATCTTGACCACCGCCCCCTCGCATACCGTCTGGTCGTAGATCACCCTGAAGCGGTCCCCTTTCTGAAGACCGAAGAAATTCACCGTCCAGGCATAAATGTCCGCCAGATCGACGATTAACAGGGGCGAAATGCCCTCGGCCAGCATATCGTTCCACAAGGAGCTATGAATGGTCACGTCGGCGCATAGGCGCTGCCGCTCGACAGGCTTTTCGCTTATCCACGCGTAGAGCGAGTCGCCGCAGTTGAAAACCGTACTCCTTATGCGGTCGTTATGATAAACTACGTATTCGAGCTTGCGGCCGCTGGTATCGGGGCTGTAATAGGCCTCAATCTGGTTGCCGGCCTTCATCCGGCGCACGTCAAACACGCTGTCTATACTGGTCGCAAGCTGGTAGCACTCTTTGGCGCCGAGCCCCAGGCGGTTCATCAGTCCGCTGAAAGTCTCTCCCTCCCGGACCTTGACAGAATCGACCATATAACCATCGGTGCGGAAACCGAGCGGATAAATAGTGTCTTTCTGGACAGGAGTCGGCTCCCCGCTTCCCCTCCTTTTGCAAGATGGAAGCAGGCAGGCGAGAATAACTGCGCAGACAAGTATTTTCTTCATTTTAAAAGATGGTTCCGCCTCAAACGCCCGAAACAAGCTTATTTCTTAATGAGGCTGCCAAGAATGCTCCGGGTAAGGGTGCGGATGGCGCTGGAGGTAGCACTCGAAACCGCCTTCTCGGTAGCGCTCTTGCCGGTTTTCTTTTTGTCGTCTTTTTTCTTTCCCGTGATGGCATCGGCTGCGGCATTGCCGGCGCTACGCGAAAGACTGCTCACCGCAGCTCCCAGGGCAGCGCCCATAACAACCGTACCTATGCCGGCCTTTGCCGCCTTCTTGCCTTTGCTCTGCTGCTTTTGCTGGGCGGCGCGTTCTTTTTCGAGGGCGAGCTTCTCCCGCTCGTATTCCCTCTGCATCCTCTCGCGTTCGGTCTGCTCCTTGCGCTCCTCGATGGCCTGCTGCTGCCTGGCCTGAATCTGTTCCGCCCTCTGGCGGTCGAGCAGAAGTATCTCGAAGGCCGACTCCCGGTCGATGACGGTGTCGTATTTGCCCTTTACCGGGGATGCGTTGCGTATATCGAGCCTCTGGCCCTCGGTGATGGCGCCTATCTGGCTCAGAGGGAACAATATGCGGGCACGCTCCACAACTGAAGGGGCGCCTTTCTCGTCAAGGAAACTGACCAGCGCCTCTCCCGTCTCGAGAGTGGAAATAGCGTCGGCGGTCTTGAATGCAGGGTTGGGACGGAAAGTGTCGGCCGCGCATTTCACCGCTTTCATATCTTTGGGCGTATAGGCGCGCAGCGCGTGCTGTATACGGTTACCAAGCTGTCCCAGGATGGAATCGGGAATGTCGGTGGGATTCTGGGTCACGAAATAAATACCCACACCCTTGCTTCGGATAAGGCGGATTACCTGCTCGATTTTCTGGACCAGGGCGGGCGCCGTATCGGTAAAGAGGGTATGGGCCTCATCGAAGAAGAACACCAGTTTGGGCAGTTCCATATCGCCCACCTCAGGAAGACGGGCGTAAATATCCGACATAAGCCAGAGGAGGAAAGTGGAATAGAGCTTGGGATTCAGCATCAGCTTGTCGGCTGCAAGCACGCTCATAACTCCCCTTCCGTTCTCGACTGCGAAAAGATCCTGGATATCGAACGAAGGCTCGGCGAAGAAACGCTCGGCTCCCTCGTTTTCAAGGCCAAGCAGCGCGCGCTGTATGGCGCCGATGGTCATAGAGGTCACGTTTCCATAGTCCGCGCGCAGTTCGGCGGCGTGCTCGTCCACATATGCCAGCATAGAGCGGAGGTCCTTGAGGTCGATGAGAAGGAGGCCCTTGTCGTCGGCAACCTTGAAAATGATCTCCAGCACGCCGGACTGCACATCATTCAGGCCCATAAGGCGGCTGAGAAGCTGCGGGCCCATATTGGAGATGGTGGTGCGCATAGGGTGCCCCTGCTCGCCGAAAACATCGTAGAAACGGGTCGGGTTGGGAGCGAATTGCGGATCCACTATGCCGAATTCGGCGCAGCGCTTCTCAATGAAACCCGACATACGGCCGGTCTGGCTGATGCCGCTCAAGTCTCCTTTCATATCTGCCATAAAACAGGGCACGCCGGCCTGGCTGAACGTCTCGGCCAGAACCTGAAGGGTAACCGTTTTACCGGTACCGGTAGCTCCGGCGATAAGTCCGTGCCTGTTGGCCATTTTTCCTGTGATGCTTATTGGGCCGTTGGGGCCGTGTGCGACGTAGAGTCCGTTGCTGGAAGTATACATAATCAGGTATAATTTTTGACAAATATAACTTATATTTGCGAAAAAACATTGAATATCTTATGAAGAAAATCCACAGGCTAGCCGCCTTACTGCTTTTGCTCTCGCTCCCCTTTCAGGTAGGAGCGCAGGAGATGCTTACCGAGCAAAACTCCAAAACCATCAAAGACGTAACTCTGGAGGCCGACTTTATAGTGGCCGGTGGAGGACTCGCCGGAGTGTGTGCCGCAGTTTCTGCTGCAAGGCACGGTACTTCAGTAATTCTGATCCAGGACCGCCCGGTGCTCGGCGGCAACGCTTCAAGCGAAATGCGTATGGGTATAGTGGGCGTTCTCAAAGACCAGTATCAAGAGGCCGGCATACTCGAAGAGATGCAGCTGAGAAATTTCTACTACAACCCGCTCCAGAGATATACTCTCTGGGACGATGTCATTTACACGACGGTAGTTAGCGAACCTAATATCAAGTTGCTCTTGAACACTTCCGTAGAAGACGTGGTGATGGACGGGGAGCGCATAGCTGCCGTCAAGGCGTGGAATATCAACGCCTATACCCGCTATCTGGTCAAGGGCAAGCTCTTCGCCGACTGCACCGGCGACGGCATCCTGCGCCTGAGCGGAGCAAAGTTCCGCCGCGGACGTGAGTTTCCCGAGGAATTCGGCGAGAATGCCCTGCACGAAGGCGGAGACAGCCACACTATGGGCAACTCCATCTTGCTCCAACTCCGCAAGACCGATGAAGACCACCCGTTCATCGCTCCCGACTGGGCCTATCACTTCACCGACGCAGACTTCGATTACGATACGCCCAAATCCACGATTCCCGGTGTAAAATTCAATTACAAGCGCATTTACAGTCCCAAGGACAACAACTTCTGGTGGATCGAATTCGGAGGAACGATGGATACCATATTTGACGCTCCCGACATCCAGTATGAGCTGAAGCGCATCGCCTATGGAATATGGGAATATATGAAGAACAATCCCGACGGCCGCTGCAACGGCTACGAGCTTGACTGGATAGGCTCGCTGCCCGGCAAGCGTGAATCCACCCGCTTCATCGGGCCTCATATCCTTACTCAAAACGACGTTTTGTCCGGAGGCCACTTCGAGGATGTGGTAGCTTACGGCGGCTGGTCCCTCGACGACCACGATCCCGAGGCTTTCCATAAGAAAGGACGCATAAGCGTAGAATACAAGTGCCCCGACTATTTCGGGATTCCTTTCGACTGCCTGTATTCCATCAACGTCCCCAACCTGATGTTCGCCGGACGTGATATATCCTGCACCCATATGGGGCTTTCCGCCACCCGCGTGATGGCCACCACCGCCCTGCTCGGCCAGGCTTGCGGCACCGGCGCTGCAGTGGCTCTCAGGGAGGGAGTATCCCCCGCCGAAGTGCGCGCGAAATATATAAAGGAAGTCCAGGCAATGCTCGAAGACGACGACTGTATGCTTCCCTACCGCTGGCGCAAACCTTCGGACCTGACCTTGAGTGCCCGCACATCATCGGTCAACGAATCGCTGCGCAACGGTATCGACCGCCAGTGGGACGGTAAAGACAACGGCGTGTGGGTGGAGCCCGGCGACACCTCTATAGAGTATAACTGGAAGAAGCCCGTCACGATAAGCGGCGCCCGCATAATATTCGATTCGATGTTCAAAATCCGCTCGAAGCGTATGCGCAAGCTTGAAGCTACCACCGAGAGGGTGAGCGTCCCCTGGATGATGACCAAGGCATACCGCGTCGAGGCCCGGGTCGAAGGAAAATGGACGACAGTCTATGAGTGTCCCCTTAACTATGTAAGGCTCAACAAGATCAGCTTCGAACCCGTAAAAGCCGACGCCTTGCGCCTGGTGGTAACCGACACCTGGGGAGGCGGAAAAGGACACGTTTTCGCCTTCGACGCGCTTTAACTCTGGCGGCTTTTCAACCCATTCCGTTCGTATCCGAAATCGGCCTCCGGCACTGCTGGGGGCCGTTGTTTATAAGTGCGTTGAAAACTTCTTACGCATAGTGATTTTTTAGATAATTCTATTGGCTAAATTTGTCAACCGCTAACCAATGCTTTAACAAAATCACTGAATAATGGACGTACGTAAAACCAACGGCTCGATTGAAGAGTACGACAAAGCGAAGCTGGCCCGTGGTATTCACGAGGCATACAAAACCGCTGGTCAATATTGCGACGACGCGATCGTCGTGTCTATCATCAACAACCTTTACATCTACGACGGAATCTACTCCTCCGAAATCCGCCGCCAGGTGGTGGACTCACTGATGTCCATCAACAAGAAGGTGGCGCTCGCTTACATCGAGAAGTTCGATGCCGACCTCGACCTCCGCAAGAAGAGGGACTTCATCAAAGACTATATCGCCGCTACCAACGCCGCCTCCGGATCCAAGTTCGACGCCAATGCCAACGTGACCCGCAAGAACATCGTCACCCTTGGCAACGAGCTCTACAAGGAGAACAACATCAAGCAGAACCGCTATATTATGTGCGACAAGATCAAGACCCTCTACGGCCGTCATCTTGCCGACCAGTACCTCAAGGACCTGGAATCGCACGTGCTTTACAAGCACGACGAGAGCGGTACTCCCGGCTTCCCTTACTGCGTTGCCATAACTATGTATCCTTTCCTCATCAGCGGCCTCAAGGAGCTCGGCGGTGTATCCGTAGCACCTACCGACCTGAAGAGCTTCTGCGGGGAATTCATCAACCTGGTGTATTCGGTATCCTCCCAGTTTATGGGCGCGGTGGCCACTCCGGAGTTCCTGATGTACTTCGATTACTTCGTCCGCAAGGACTACGGCGACGACTATCTCGAGCACCTCGACGAGGTGGTGGAGATCAATGTCAAGAAGCGCACCCTAGTCAAGGTAATCGACAACTACTTCCAGCAGGTAGTCCATTCGATGAATATGCCCGCAGGCAACCGCGGCTACCAGACCGTGTTCTGGAACATCGGCTACTTCGACAAGCCCTATTTCGAGGGCGTATTCGGCGATTTCCGCTTCCCCGACGGAACGGCTCCCAAATGGGATACCCTCAACTGGCTCCAGAAGCATTTTATGAACTGGTTCAACGAGGAGCGCAACCACTACATCCTCACCTTCCCCGTGGAGACTATGGCCCTGCTGACCGACGGAGCCGACGACTTCGCCGACCCGGACTATGCCGACTTTACCGCCGAAATGTGGTCCAAGGGGCACAGTTTCTTCTGCTACCTGTCCAACAGCCCCGACTCCCTGAGCAGCTGCTGCCGTCTGCGCAACTCCCTCAAGGATATGGAGGATGCAAGCCACAACCATACCACCCACCAGTATTCTATGGGTACGGCTTCCGTGAGCACCGGTTCCAAGTCGGTTATGACCATCAACCTCAACCGCCTCATCCAGGACTCCGTGCGCCGCTATTTCGCCGAGAGGCGCGGCGTGCACCTCGAGGCCGGCAAGCCCCTCAACCCCGTCAGCAACTTCTACGACAAAGACGACCTCTACACCAACTTTATCAGCAAGGACATCCGCGAGATGACCGAGCGCGTACACAAGTACCAGATCGCTTTCAACGAGATCATCAAGGACTTCCTGAAGGCTGAAATGCTGGATGTTTACAAGGCCGGCTTCATCGATATGAAGCGCCAGTACCTCACGGTGGGTGTAAACGGCCTTACCGAGGCCGCCGAATTCCTCGGCCTGGAAGTATCGCCCAATCCCGAATACGGCGCTTTCGTAAATACCATCCTCGAGACCATCAACATCGCCAACCGCAAGGACAAGACCCCGGACGCTATGTTCAACACCGAATTCGTGCCCGCCGAGAACCTTGCCGCAAAGAACTACAAGTGGGATAAGAAGGACGGATATTTCGTGTCCTCCAAGCACAACCTCTACAGCTCCTACTTCTACAATCCCGAGGATGAGAGCGTGTCGATGATCGACAAATTCAAGCTCCACGGCGAAGACTTCGTCAAGTATCTCGACGGAGGTTCCGCCCTGCATATGAACATTGCCGAGCACCTCAGCAAAGATCAGTACCGCCAGCTGCTCAAGGTAGCGGCCCACTACGGCACCAACTACTTTACCTTCAACTGCCGCAACACCGTTTGCAACGACTGCGGATACATCAGCAAGGATACCCTTACGAAGTGCCCCAAGTGCGGCAGCGAGAACCTCGACTATCTTACCCGTGTCATCGGTTACCTGAAGCGTGTATCCAGCTTTGCAGAGCCGCGCCAGATCGAGGCCGAGCACCGTTACTACACTCCTAAGGATGCTGAAGTACGTTCCTGAGCTGACGGACATCGTCATAGAGGAAATTCCCGACCGCGTTACCCTGGCAGTTGAAATATCCAACTGCCGGGGTAATTGCCCTGGATGCCACTCCCCCTTCCTGAAAAACGACATAGGTCAAGAACTCACGCCCCAAATCATCGACGCCCTGATTGCCGACAACTTCGGAGTCACCTGCTTCCTGTTCCTGGGCGAGGGCAAAGACACGGAGGCCCTCCTGCGCCTCTCCCGCCACATCAAAAACACATACCCGGGCATAGAAACCGCGGTTTACAGCGGCCGTGAAAGTGTAGAGCCGGAGTTTTTCGAATTGTTCGACTACGTAAAAACGGGCCCCTATATCGAGGCCCGCGGTCCGCTCAACAATCCGGACACCAATCAGCGTTTATATTATCACCGTAAGGATATCACCTCGAGGTTCTGGAGACGCCTCCAGGGGCACACCTGAACTCCGGAGCCGCTAAATATCGTAGGTAAGGCCGACGGTGAGCACTTTGTTGCGTGGCAGCAAAGGAGTACTTGTATAGGGTATGTTGCCCCCGAAACCGTTACTGAAGCCTGCAGTCGCGCGGAAGCGTCCGATTCCGGCATTGACCGCCACGCTGTAAACCTCGTTCAGGCTGCCGAAACCTATGTCCCCCACTATACCGAAGAACTTGCAGGGATTCCAGGAAAGCGCAAAGCGGCCTTCGTAGTAAGGAATGCCACTGTAGGCCATATAATTGCCGGTCAAGCCCACTGCCAGTGGCCGGTAGAAAGGAAGCTCATATTTTACGGCAAGGTCGGCGTTGAATGGAACCGGGGTCAAAAGGGTCCTTGATTTCACCTCCTTTATCAACATAGAGGACGCGAAGTCCTTACCGACGGCCTTGAGGTTATCCATTATCTCGCCGTTTTTAATGCTTTCGAGCTGGAGGTCCTTGAGCCCGCTGAAAGTGCTTGTCCCCTTGGATTTTCCGGCATTACCATAATACCACAGGATGCCTCCCAGATCGGTCAGGGAAGCAGAAATGGTAAGCCCTTCCACCGGAGTCAATACAAGGCCCAAGTCCAGGGCTAGACCGGCTCCTGAAGGAAGCCTCCACCTGTCTTTCGAACTGAGGCTGCCGAGGTCGAGCCTGTAGTATCCGTCCTCGTCGGGATGAATCTTGCTCCAGCGACTGGTAAGGTCGAGATCGGCGTCCAGCACCATAGTCATATCGTCCTGGTTGAATTTGAGGTCAAGCTGGGACACATTGTAATTCAGGGCTTCCACGCCAACAAGCAGTTTGGCCCTGAAGCCAAGGGACACTACGTCGGAGAGCTTTCGGGAATAACCGTATGCAAGCTCGGCATAGGCGCTGCCATTCAAGTTCATTCCTCCGAGGTCGTATGAACCCTCACCGTTACCAAGCTTCAGAATGGTAAAAATACCCTTGGGAAGCGTCACGCCGTAAAGGGCGCGGACATTGGCCTCGATGGTATGATAATTATCATCCTTGGCAAATCCGTACGAGAAGAGGTTGATGTTGATATTTGAACGTATACAACTATTATCGGGTATAGGGCCGAGGAATTCCTCGGGAGAAATCAATGAATGAAGGCCTGTGACAAGGCCCTGATCCGTAGGGAACAAAAAGTTGGCGGCGCCTACGTTGTTGATACTCTGGTGCGACCACTGCCCCACACTAAGGAAGTCGGATTCATTGCCCATAGCGGGGTTGTAGCGGTAATTGAGCCTGTATCCGTCGAGGAATAATCCCTGATGGAAACTCTGGGCCTGGAGGGAAAGTGCCGAACAAAGCAGCGCTAAAATGATGGAAACTATAGTTTTTTTCATAGTGACAGTTCTTGAGGGATGGTGATGCCGTCTTTAATTGTGGCGCAAGATGACTTTATATACAGCCCCTGTTTTCCGGCAAGGCGTACCGGCCCCAGACCCGGCTGGGCGGATATGGATATATTCAGGAGAATGCCTTCAATATCCGGAATCGTCCCCTCTGCAGCCGCGATGGAAAGAGTCAGGGGCAAGCTTGCAGGATGCTCCAGTGAGCCTCCGGGAACGGTCTCGCTGACGCTCACTTTGATATTTTCATCCACCTCATCGGGCTCCCCTTCAGAATCTTTATGCTTGAGGACACGGACATTATCTATAGTTACCGAAAGAGGGAGGCTGTTTTCCAGTTCGACATCTATGGTGCAGTCGGACAAGCGGAATTGCCCGAGCGGCAGCTTGACATTATCTATCTTGATATCTGTCAAGGGGAGGTTGAATTTTTCCCCGACCGCTACGCCGCAAGTATGCTTGTAATTGAATTCAAAGAAGAGATTGCCATTGCGGTCGGCAAGATAAGAAACCGGATCTGCAGGTAAACTGAAAGTCAGTCCCTCCAAAGAAATGGAGCCGACTCTGTCGTAGATATCCGGGGGCAATTCGACCGATGCCAGCTTGGCATTGTTGCTTCTGCCCTCCAGCGTTATCGAAGAGAGAGCCGGAATCTTACCCTGATATGACAGCTGATAGATGGAATCATAGCAAGTAAAAGAAGCATCGCAGGTCACAGGCACCTCGTTGAAAAGAGGATTGGAGGCGCTGATTTCAATCTTCTGGTCGGTGACCATCAATCCCACTAAGCCGAGCGCCGCAGCCATCCCTGAAGGAGAACCTTTTGCGTAGCCTGGAGACCATTTGAAGGGAGCGCTTACATCTTTTGCCTCCCTCTCCAGTTCATAGACGCTGATCTTGAAGATGCTGCCGGTATCCTCCAGAATCATATTTCCGTCAGGTCCGACTTTTAAATAATTGGCTATCAGGCCCACAGCACCACTGATCTTGCTGTTCCCGTTAAGGCTGGAGCCTATGGTCAGGGGCCCTATGCTGCCGATGGGAACGGTAATCCCATCTTGGAACAGAGTCACTTCCTTGTTGATTCCCTCCGAGATGTCGTATTGCATATAAGAATTGCAAGCGGACAAAACACTTAGAAACAAAAGGATAAACAATAATCTCTTCATATTTAGTTTAGTATTAAATATCGAAACGCGAATTTAGCACTTTTGTCCTTAATTAAAAATGCATTTTTTTATATTTGTACTCAAAGATTATTCGAACAATGAAAATAGTATTCCTTGATGCTGCCACTATGGGCGATGCCGATATGTCCGGGATTGCCGCCCAGGGCGATTTTGTGTGTTATCCATCTTCCACCCCTGAGCAGGCCCGCGAAAGAGTCGCTGATGCCGACGTCGCCCTGCTCAACAAAATAATCGTAAACAAAGAGTTTCTTGATGCCGCTCCAAAGCTGAAGCTGATCTGCGAGGCCGGAACGGGCATCAACAACATAGATGTCGATTTGTGCCGCGAGTGTGGAGTGGCAGTGCGCAACGTTGCCGCTTACTCCACCGATTCCGTAGCTCAGACTGCCTGGATGCATATTCTGAATCTGGCCGGGATGGCGTTCCACTACGATGAATACATCCGCAGCGGAGAATACAGCGCCGGAAGCATCCACGTCGATGCCGCTCATCCTTACACGGAGCTTGCCGGAAAGACCATGGGTATTGTTGGAATGGGCGCCATAGGCAAAAAGGTAGCCTCCATAGCCTGCGCCTTCGGTATGAGGGTCATCTACTTCTCTACCTCGGGCACATCGCACTGCAAAGAATACCCTTCCGTGAGTCTTGACGAGCTGTTGAGCCTCTCGGATGTCATCAGCATCCACGCCCCATATAACGAGCGCACCGCCGGCCTTATCGATTACCGGGGCCTCTGCAAGATGAAACCGACAGCATTCATCGTCAACACCGGCCGCGGAGGGATAGTCGTGGAGGCAGACCTGGTAAAGGCAATCGACGAGCAGGTCATCGCCGGCGCAGGCATAGACGTATATGTCCGCGAGCCCCTCACCCTCGACCATCCCTACCTTAGGTGCAAATATCCGCAGCGCCTGCTCCTCACTCCCCACATAGCCTGGTACAGTAAAGAAGCCCGCCAACGCCTTGCAGAGGCGATGGCGGACAACATTCGCAAAGGCTGGTAGAACCAGCGTACAGTACTCTTAAGCGTCCAGCCTCTTCTCGAGCCTCTCGCGAATAGCCGCGAGGAACTGGGCGGAGGTAAGCATCTTGGGCGTGATACCCTCCATAAGGTTCACGAGGTCCTTGGTTGCATAGCCCTCGTTAAGGGTGTCGAAGCAGGCTCCCTCAAGCTGGTCGGCATATTTTACAAGTTCGGGCAGATTGTCCATCTCGCCCCTCTTGCGGAATGCGCCGCTCCACGCAAAGATGGTGGCGATGGGGTTGGTGGACGTCTCTTCTCCCTGCAGGTACTTGTAATAGTGACGGGTAACGGTGCCGTGGGCGGCCTCGTACTCGTATTTGCCGTCGGGGCTCACCAGCACGGATGTCATCATTGCAAGCGATCCGAAAGCGGTAGATACCATATCGGACATCACATCGCCGTCATAGTTCTTGCAGGCCCAGATGAAGCCGCCTTCGCTGCGCATCACACGTGCCACGGCATCGTCGATAAGGGTGTAGAAATACTTGATGCCGGCCTCCTCGAAGCGATCCTTGTACTCCTGGAACACTTCCTCGAAGATTGCCTTGAAACGACCGTCGTACTTCTTGGCTATGGTGTCCTTGGTAGCAAACCAGATATCCTGCTTGAGGCTGAGTGCATACTGGAAGCAGGCGTGCGCGAAGCTGCGTATCGACTTATCGGTGTTGTGCATTCCCTGAAGCACGCCGGGGCCCTTCATCTGCTGAACGATAACCTCTTCCCGCTTTCCGCTCTCGCCTTCGAATATGAGCTTGGCCACACCGGGCTCATCGGTCACGATATCCACGCTCTTGTAAACGTCGCCGTAGGCGTGACGGGCAATGGTGATGGGCTTCTGCCAGAACTTCACTGCCGGGTGGATGCTGGGGATGGTGATGGGAGTACGGAACACCGTTCCGTCCAGGGTGGAACGTATGGTGCCGTTGGGGCTCTTCCACATCTGGTGCAGGTTGTACTCGGTCATACGCTGTGCATTGGGAGTGATGGTGGCGCATTTCACTCCGACGCCCAGACGCTTGGTGGCAAGAGCGGCATCGACGGTGACCTGGTCTTCAGTCTTGTCGCGGTTGGGAAGGCCCAGGTCGTAATACTCAGTCTTAAGATCGACGAAAGGAAGGATGAGTTCATCCTTGATCATCTTCCAAAGGATCCTAGTCATCTCATCGCCGTCCATTTCGACGATGGGAGTGGTCATTTTAATTTTTTCCATTATTTGCGGTTTTTATAGTAATTCATCAAGCAGCCGTCGGCCAGGATCTGGCGTTCGTCGGCGGTGAGGTTCTGGAAGAAGAGGTGGATGGGCTTCACACCACTCTTCGTGATTACCTGGGCGTCGATTTCCTCAGCGCCGGAAAGGATGGCCTGGCGGATGCCGGGCACGAACACGCAGTCGCCGACCTCATAGTTGAACTCGGTCTCCGGCGCGATCGTGAACGGAAGGATGCCCCAGTTGATGCAGTTGGAGCGGTAGCGCTTGGTGGCGTACTCGTAGCAGATGTTGGCATCGCCGCCGAGCACCTTCTGGCAGGAAGCAGCCTGCTCGCGGGCGCTTCCGTCACCAGGCTTGTTGGCGAAGACGCAGGAGCCGTAGGAAGTATTCCCGGCGGAAGCGCCCACGGCCTCGAGGGCCTTGGCGACATGGATGCTCACCTGCCCGGCGCGGCGCTCGAGGTCCTGATCCTGGATGTTCTTGGACAGGCCCACATACTCCGGGCAGCGGCGGCTGAGTGCGAACTCACTGAGCTTGAGAGGATTGGAACGGTAGCTGGAAGTCTCTCCGGAAGGAATGAGTTCGTCGGTGGTGGTCACGGGGTCGTGAATGACAGCGGCCAGCTCGAGCAGCATATTCTCCTCCATAGGATACATAGTAGGCCAGTCCTTGATGTTGGGACCGTAACGAAGGTCGAGGCTGAGGTCGGCCTTGCCGAATCCGTAATAAACGCGGCTCTTGTAGATACGGTCGTCGAACTCGTAACGCTTGTGGGTATCTTCGTACTCTATGTCGGTGGCGGCGGTAATCACGCCTCCGTTGGCAGCGGTTGCCGCGATGGAACGGGCATCCATCAGGGCTACCAGCGAAATCTGCCCTGCACCGGGCTTGGAACCCTCTCGGTTGGGGAAATTGCGGGTGGTGTGGCGGATGGAGAAACCATTGTTGGCCGGCACGTCACCGGCGCCGAAACAAGGACCGCAGAAAGCGGGCTTGATGACTGCTCCAGCCTCAAGAAGCTCCTCGGCAATATGGTTGCGGGTGGTGGCAAGGTACACAGGTGTCGACTGCGGATAGCAACTCATAGTAAAGTAGTCGTTGCCTATGGATTTGCCCTTCATAATGCTTGCGGCGGCTGCGAGATTGTCGTAGGTACCGCCGGAGCAGCCGGCAATAAGTGCCTGGTCGGCAACGAGTTTGCCGTCCTTGACCTTGGATACGAGATCCACCTGGATCTTGTCGCCGAAGCGCTTGCGGGCATCATCCTCTATACCCTTGAGGATACCCACGGGATCGGCCTGAAGCTCGTGGATAGTGACCGCGTGGGAGGGATGGAACGGAAGGGCGATCATACTCTCCTGGCTGGAGAGGTCGATATGTATCATACTGTCGTACCAGGTCACCTTGCCGGGCTCGAGCTTGCGGTACTCAGCCTCGCGGCCGTGGGTGCGGTAGTGCTCCCGCACGGTCTCGTCGGTAATCCAGATAGAGCTCAGGCAGGTGGTTTCGGTGGTCATAACATCGATGCCGTTGCGGAAGTCTATGGGAAGTTCCTTTACTCCGGGGCCCGCGAATTCGAGCACCTTGTTCTTGACAAATCCGCTCTCGAACACGGCCTTGACCAGCGAGATAGCCACGTCGTGAGGTCCTATGCCGTGACGGGGCTTGCCGTCGAGCCAAACGAGGACCACCTCGGGAGCATTAATGTCCCAGGTATTGCGGAGCAGCTGCTTGACAAGCTCGCCGCCACCCTCGCCGACGCCCATACAACCCAGAGATCCGTAACGCGTGTGGGAGTCGGAACCAAGCACCATCTTGCCGCAGCCAGCCAGCTCTTCACGTACATACTGGTGGATAACAGCCTGGTTGGCAGGCACATATATACCGCCGTACTTCTTGGCAGCAGACAGACCGAACACGTGGTCATCTTCGTTGATGGTACCGCCAACAGCACACAGGGAGTTGTGGCAGTTGGTCATTGCATAGGGAATGGGGAACTTCTCGAGTCCGCTGGCGCGGGCGGTCTGGATAATACCGACATAAGTAATGTCGTGAGATGCCATCGCATCAAAGAGGATGCGCATCTTCTTACCTTTTCCGCCGTCTTTGTCGTGAGCGCGGAGAATACCATAGGCGATAGTGTTCTCTCTGGCCTCGTCAGCAGAAGGAAGGCCGGAGGGATCGGAGACGACAGTCTTTCCGTCCAAGAGATAAACACCCTGATTAATTAACTCTACCATAAATGTTTGTAGTTTTATAATTGAAGTATTAATTTAATATAGATTCAATAAATACAGTTAGCGCCAGCATATCAGCGGCTCCGCCGGGCGAGATTCTCTCGGAGGCGTAGCGGCTGCAAAGATCTTCCAAAGCCTCAGGACTGAAACCGCTCAGCACTCCGGCAGCCTCGATCTTAACCTCCTGCGCCCTCTTATAGCCTACGCGATGAATAACGCAAGTATCATCCAGGGTGGAAATGATCCGGAGCAAGGTTTTCTGGAGGCGCCACTTGTCGGACGAAAGGCTGCGATAGAACGGAAGCCAGTCGGAGAACAGAATGCCGTAGCCGTCCATAGCCATCTGCCTGGCTCCCTTGACTCCGTACTGGCGCACCGCCGCCGAGCCGTTGGACTCCTCCTGCCGGGAAGCATCGCTTTCTGGCGTGAAATCCAACTCTTCATCCATCAAATAGTTGGAAGATTGCTCCCTCGAAATCTGCCCTATGTAGGTTTGCATAAGCTGCTCGATATCAGAGCCTTGCAAATCACAGAGCAGCAACTGTCCGGCAGCGTTCAAGGCCATGCCGAGAGCATAGATGGCGCCACGGTGCGTATTCACGCCTCCTGTGGCGGCGAGCATAGCCTCCTCGGCATCAATTCCGAGCCGGGTGAGAGAGCGTACGGAAGACGCTGCAGCCATTCCGGGAAGGAAAGGCCGGATAGCACTTAAGCCCTTCTGCATCAGCCCTAAAGACATATCCGTGTGGGCCCCGTTTGAATCCGGTCCTACAAGACCGGGCTTAAGGGGAGTTTCCAGTTCAGTCTGCATTGCTTTGTAGGCAAGCTGCGAGAGCAAAAAAGGATGCGACGAAGAGGGCGTCAGTGCGGCGGCGCTGCTTAAGCTTCCCCCGTTCAGGGCGCTGCGAACACGCGAAGCGCTCACCGGAGCGCCATCCGTCTCAAGCCGTGGTATTTCCATCACGCTCACTCCATACTGCGGGAGGATTTTACTCATCAGGGCGTTATACCTGGCGGTAAGAGTGTCCTCGGGTTCACTGCCGATAAAGCGTACCAGCACTCTGAGCGCCGGAGCAATATGACGGCCGAAGAGGTCCAGGTCCAGGCGTATCTGAGTTTCGGAAATCTCGCTCCATTCCTTGATGAAGTAATTCGGGAAAGTGGCAGCGGAAATCTGATATGAGGATGCATCCAGCACTTCCGCTCCCCCGGGAGCGGCCTTGGAAATCATACGGCGGCGTTCGTCGTAGCTGAACTGCTGGCCCTCCTCCCCCACCGGAATCACGAACAGCCGGTCAACCCTGGCTGCGGCAGTATCCAGCAGGTACTTGTGTCCAAGGGTAAATGGGTTGGCGTTGATAACCACAAGGCCGCAGGAACCGTAGGTCCTGAAGCTGCGAAGACGCTCGCAATACTCTTCCAGTTCCCTGCCGTTTTCCATCAGTACGGCCAGAGGAGCCGACGCGATGGTGTGGAATCCCAGGCTCTCGAACACCTGCTCATACTCCGGCTTGGTAAAGACCTTGAGTGCGGTAAGGCCGCGTGAGGCAGCCTCGGACACCACCCTCGAGATAAGCGGCACCGTGAGTCCGGAGGCGCGTTCAGCGGAGTCAACCGCAACACACTTTATTATGTCTCCGGCTAGTCCTGCGCCGGCAAGTATCTTACCATCAGCACCTTGTATAGTATAATAATGATCCAGCGCCTCCATACACAGGCCGTTCCGTTCCAGAAAATCCTGGACGCGTGAGCGGAACAAGGAAGACTGCAAAGGGACCTCCTGTATATCGGGAATCTCAAAGCTGTCCATAGGCGCTTACCATTTGTTGAATTCTGTCAAGAAGCTCCTGCACCGAATGCGTCCGGGCGCGAATGCAATAGCGCGCGGGATTGGAGCACAAGAGACACCGGCGCGGCTCCAGGCCCACTGAAGTCCTGTCCAGCGGCCCTTCGGGAGTTATGACATCGATGTCCATAAGGCGTCCCAGTGGATGGGAATCCTCGATATTGCAGCAAAGCAGCTTGGCCTGAGGCGCAGGAAGAGAAACGGGCAGATATGCCTCGTATCCTGAAGGCAGGTCGCGGACTTCCGGATCTGGTCCGGGAAAAGCCTGCCGGAGCGCCTGTACCCCTGCTTTGCCTATCGTAAGAGAAGCCGGACTGCGCTTCCGGGAGCCGGGAAGCTGCACGGTCAGACACACAAGGGACCTGCCGGGATTCTTTCCCAGCAGGTCCTGTTGGTGTCGGGCACGGTCTTCGCGGCTCAGAAGAAGCTGTTCCAGCGTTATCACTCCGTTATGTTATAGATGCGGTCCAGAACCTCACCGTGACGGTCCATCACTATACCCACGACTTTATCGCCGAACGGCAGAGGGTCGGGGGTTCCGATGATGGAATTAGCCTTGGCAGCCAGGTCCTTGATATCCACTATCTTGAGGCCGGCGGCAGAGAGGCGTTCGGCAATCTCGGGACGGGCAGGATTGACGGCGATGCCGTATTCTGTCACTACCACATCCACTCCCTTTCCGGGAGTGATGAGGGTGGTGACCTTCGGCACTACACAGGGTATGCGGCCACGCAGCAGAGGGCATACAATGATGCTCAGGGCGCTGTCCTCGGCCGTGTCGGGATGTCCGCCCACTGCGCCGCGGATCACGCCGTCGGAGCCCACGAGCACATTCACATTGAAATTAACGTCAACTTCCAGGGCGGAAAGGATGACGATATCGAGGGCGTGAACTGCCGATCCTGAGTGCTGGCCACTGGCATAATCGACTGCCGAAACCTCCTGATGGGTCTGGTCTTTGGCTATGGACTCGGCGGCCACCTTGTCGAAAGACTGAACGTCGATAAGCTTGCTTATCAGGCCCTCCTCGTGGAGCTTGACCATATGCGCGGTGATTCCGCCCAGGGCGAAGGAAGCCTTGATACCCTTCTGGATCATACTCTCGCGAAGGTATTTGACCACGGCGAGAGAAGCTCCGCCGGTACCCGTCTGGATGCTGAAGCCATCTTCAAAATAACCGCTGTTGATTATAACCTTGGCGGCTTGTTTGGCAAGCAGGATATCTCGGGGGTTCTTGGAGTCGCGGATGGCGCCGGAAGATATCTTGGAGCTGTCGCCCACGCTGTCCACCACTACGACCGACTCTACCCTGCTGGCCCTGATAGACATAGGTACGTTGGGGTAGGCTACGAGGTCGTCGGTGAGGACAACGACGTGGTCGGCATATTCGGCGTCGGGAAGGGCATAGCCCAGCGAGCCGCAGATGGACTTGGCATTCTCGGAGCGGGGGCAGCCGGAAGCGTTGCCGAGAGGGTCGCAGGAAGAAGCACCCAGGAAGGCCACGTCGATGTGGAGCTCGCCGCCTGCGATGGCGCTGCCGCGGCCGCCGTGCGAACGGAACACTACCGGTTCCTTCATAAGTCCGTGGGAGATGGCATTTGCCAGCTCGCCGCGGAGGCCCGAGGTGGAGATGCCTGTAATCACGCCGGCTTTGATGTGCTCGATGAGCGGAGCGTGGACGTCGGAAAGGCTGGATGCGGCAAGCTTGAGATCCTTGAAGCCCATAGATGCCAGTTTGTCCACTACCAGGTTGACTACTTTATCGCCACCGCGTAAGTGGTGGTGGAAAGATATGGTCATTCCGTCTTTAAGACCGGAACGGCGAATCGCCTCTTCGAGGGTAACTACTTTAGAATTTCTCATAACGCTTCCTCCTCACTAAGAACTCCTGATGCAATTGCATACGCTATAGTACGTTCGGCGCGGATCACCACGGGACGGTCGACCATCTTGCCGTTGAGCGACACCACGCCGGAGCCCTTGGCCTGGGCTTCCTTTATGGCGGCTACGATGCGGAGCGACTTCTCGATGGCCTTGGGCGTAGGTGTGAACACCTCGTTCACGACCTCGATCTGGCGGGGATTGATAATGGATTTGCCGTCGAATCCAAGGTCCCTGATAAGCTCGACTTCCTTGCGGAAGGTCTCCATATCGTCGAGGTTGGAGTAAACGGTATCGAAGCAGGAGATGCCTGCGGCACGGGCTGCGACGACGATAGTTTCACGGGCGAGCAGCAGCTCGGCTCCGCCCGGGGTGCGCTGGGTCTTGAGGCTTGCCGAATAATCTTCCGCGCCGAGGGCTATGCCCATCATACGCTTGGAAGCACTGGCGATCTCGAAGGCGTTGACGATGCCCAGGGCGCTCTCGATAGCGGCCATAATGCGGGTACGTCCCACGCATCCGAGTTCGGTTTCAACCTTAATGATTTCGGCTTCAAGCTCACGGACCTCATCGGCCGTCTCGGTTTTGGGCATACGGATGACATCCACGCCGGCCTTCACCACGGCCTCTACGTCCTTGCGCCCGTAAGGGGTATTGAGGGGATTGATGCGGACTACCATTTCGGTGCCGCCGAAGTCGATCGATTTAAGTGCGTTATGAACCAGCAGGCGGGCGGCGTCTTTTTCCGCCATCGTTACGGAGTCCTCGAGATCAAGCATTATGGAATCGGGACCGTATATGTGGGCGTCAGCCATCATTCCCGGATTGTTACCGGGAACGAACATCATTGTTCTCCTCAGTCTTTCCATACGTCTTTGCCTGTTGCGCGGACAGCCGCCGCAGTTACACGTGCGCGGATAGTGCAGTCAAGTGCTCCCTTGTCCGTGGCTTTCACATAAGCATTTTCAATGCCGAGGCCCTCCAGGGTTTCGGTAATGACCGCCTTGATCTGACGGCCGAACTGGGCCGAAACAGAACTCTGCAGGTCAACTGTAAGGCCGTCACCCGGTGAAATCTGGATAACGATGTCGCCAGATTCCAGAGTGCCGGCCATAGCGT
>JAGCCX010000060.1 GCA_017651465.1 Bacteroidales bacterium | reverse complement strand
TATTTTTTTTATTCCTTTGTATCTTGCAGCATTAAAATGAGTTAGTCATTTTTGCGATTTTTAGTTAGTGTGTAATTATTGTTTAGGTTATGAATTCTGTCATTAAGCACGTCGAATATCATCGGCCGGACGTCAGGGTTTACGTCATAAAGCTTCAAGGTATCCTATGCCTATCTTCATTTGAAGATCCCGAGAAACCGGGAGATGACAATGATTATTAAGCTTGCGCTCCGGACAAAAATGAAAAGGCTTATTGTTTTCGTCTCCGTCCTTGCCGGCCTATATTCATGCACTTCCCTGCCAGACAACGAAGGGTCGTTTCCCCCTTCAGACTGGGAGTGGTTCCGTGTATCGTTTGAGAAGGCGGCAGAACCGGGCACAAGAATTTTCCTCAACGAGAATTACAAGATTCGCTGGAATAAGGACGACCGCGTTTCCGTCTTCAACAAGACAAGCTATAACCGACAGTATAGCTTCACGGGAGAGGACGGAGCCTCGTCCGGCACAATCAAGAAGGTCGGGACGGTCTTCAACACCGGAGTTGACATCAGTCAGGTTTATGCCGTCTATCCTTACTCCGCCGCAAACAGTATCGGAGAAGACGATGAAATACTTTCGCTGACTTTTCCTCAAGAGCAGACATATCTTGAAAACTCCTTCGGGAGAGGTGCGAACCTGATGGTTTCCGTCTCCGAAGGTGTGGACAATAACCTCTTTTTCAAGAATGCCGGAGGATTTTTCTTGTTCAAGCTATATGGAAAGGACGTCTCCGTAAGCAGTATCGTCCTCTCCGGAAAAGACTCGGAGCCATTGTCGGGGCCGGCGAGGGTGACAGCAACTCTCGATGGAAATCCTTCGGTAGAAATGCTCCCGGAGGCATCAGGGTCGGTGTCGTTGCTTTGCGATCCGCCGGTCACTCTTGGAGATAATGCAGAAGATTTCACAAGCTTTTACCTGGTCATTCCACCGACCGTTTTCGATGAAGGGTTCTCGTTGGAGATATCGGGCGAGGGAGGATCTTTCGTAAAGCATTCTTCAAAAAAGATTGAAGTCCCTCGAAACGCTATCATCTCTATGGTTCCGCTCGAGGTTTCCCTCCATTGACGTCAAAGCACAAATCGATAATTATCAGAGTATTATGAATAAAAGAGTATTATTGTATCCTGTACTTCTGCTTGCCTTTGCTTCTTGCTTACAGAGGCAGGGTGAGATAGAACAGGTAACGATGCCGGAGGCCCCGACAGAGAAAACCATACATTTCTCTACAAGGCAGATAAGCACAAAGACCGCCTTCGGAGAGGCCGTGACGAATGGCAACGGCGATGTCACTTATCCTTGCTACTGGACCTCCAACGACACCCAGGTGAAGATTTCATTGAATTATGAATATGCCGTAGTGGCCGGAGTGAACACCGACGAAACAGACACAGAAGGAAATATTATCCGTTCGTCCTTCGATGCTTCGTTCTCCGGAATCGATACCCCCGCCCCTTACAGCTTCTATCTGGTTTCTCCGGCGGATGCGTTGCTTTGGGCGAGTGCGGACCGGAACTCGGTGTCGGTCAGTATCAACGCCAACCAGACCCCCACTGCAGGATCGGTAGACGAGGCCGCGCAGATTCTGGTCTCGAAGTCAGATTCCTACACCACCCTGCCCGACAATGTGGAAGTCGACTTCAGCCATATAACTTCTTATGGCAAACTTACGCTTACCAATCTGGCCGTTCCGCAGGGCGCCGAGCTCACATCCATCACCCTGATCAGCGAGAGCCAGCCCATTTCGGGCGCCTGGTATTACAGCTTCGCCGATAATTCCATTCAGGAAAAAGAGGGCTCGTCTTCCATCGTTATCAACACTGCCAATATCGATGTTGCCGCAGGAGACCCCGTTTGGTTTGCGGCAGCGCCGGTTGAAATGGCAGGAAAGCAACTTACCGTAAGGGCGAACTTTTCCGATGCATCCTACCTTGAGCGCACCATTACCCTGAACAGCAACTTCAATTTTGCGTCCGGCAAGATAATCAAGTTCTCAGTGAATATGGCAAATGCCACGGCGGGCAGCAACCAGATTGAATCTCAATTCCAGGAAGTGGTGTATTCCTTGGCATTGTCATCCGGCAGCCTCAAGGCCGGGGACGAGGTCATCATTGCCAATTCCACAACGCCCACTTATGCAATGACCGGCAGCAGCTCCACAAGCGGTCTAGCCGGAGTGCAGAAAGATGCCCCCGGAGGATTCACGCTCGGGAGCGACGGTCACATCCGGCTTGCTTCTTACTCGACAGTAAAAATACTTACCGTAAAGAGCATCTCCGGCTCTTCCATAGTGCTTTGGGACGGCTCCAAATACCTTTACATGCCGACAAGCGGCTCCAGCAAGTATCTGCAAATGAGCGCCAGCAGCACAACTTGGACGCTCTCCATTTCAAATGGCGCCGCTACATTATCCACCGGTAGCTGGACGAAATATTACATCCAACTGAGCAGTGGTTATTTCAATGCATCCAATACATCCAACACCTGCGCCATCTACAAGAAAACCGCAATCAGTTCATCTTCAAGCATAGATCTTACCAACGATCCTGTTTGCAATTACTCCGACTTCGGAGCATATCTTGCCGAAAAGAATCTGGTCTATAACGCATCTACCGACCAGACAAGCCGTGAATACGGCCAGAATGGCACGCTTACATTCTCTATTATAGCTCCCGTGGAAGGACAGGCCCTCGAGTTCAGCGGAATTCCCTCAAGTGCCGGGCTAGGTGACACATTTACTCTCGGACTTACTTTTATTTCAGGAATAACTACGGAAATCAACCGCTCTTATTCCGTTTATGTGGTAAAGGAGGAAGGCCACAATCTATGGCTGACTGACGGGCAGGGCAACGGTTTCATAGTTAAAAGGTAGAATAGTATGAAAAAGACCATTATACTTCTTGCCGTTTTATTCTCGGCTTTGCAGGTTTCAAACGCCATACCCGCCAAGAAGGGGAAAATCGTCAGAGTTCAGCCTGACGGATCTAAAATAACCATTCTGCTTCACGGAGACGAGTTCAAGCACTGGGCCACTACCGAGGACGGCACCATTGTAGCCCCCGATGCCAACGGATTTTATAAACCGGCCTCCATGCCACTGCAGGAGCAACTGGGCGGACGTGAAGCCGCGGCTGCCAATAATGCTGCTCTGCTGGCAAAAAGATTGTCGAACGGCCCCCTGATGGCAAAGGTGGCCAAAACATACCACTTCCCCGTCATTCTGGTTCAATTCTCGGATGTCAAATTCTCCGTTAACAACCCCAAAACTGCCTTCTCCAATCTCCTCAACCAGGAGGGTTACAGCGAGAACGGAGCAACCGGATCGGTTCACGATTATTACTGGGAGAACTCGATGCAGACTTTTGACGCCCAGTTCGACGTTTTCGGCCCCTACACCTACAATGGGACCTGTGCCGCCAATGCCAATGAAAATGATGCAGCCAAACTGCTCTGGGCTGCCATTAAAGCCTATGACAACTCAGTGGACTGGAGCAAGTACGACAATGACGGTGACGGAGTCGTGGACATGGTGTTTATGTATTATGCCGGCTATAACGAGGCCGAAGGAGATCCCGACACTATCTGGCCGCATAAATACAATTTTTATTATGCCGGTGTGTCAACTTCCACATTGGACAATGTCTCTTTTGACGTGTATGCCTGCACCTCTGAACTTAAAGGCACATACGGAAAAAATATGTGCGGAATAGGCACCTGCGCTCACGAATTTTCACATACCCAAGGTCTTCCGGACTTCTACGATGTTAACTACGATAAATATGGTGACGGCGAGGCCGGTGCCACTTATTCATACGACATCATGTGCAGCGGCGCCTACAATAATGAAGGACGCACACCGCCCTATTTTACTGCTGAAGAGCGAATCATGATGGGATGGTTGGACAGCTATGAGAATCTGCCGTCTTCAGGCGATATAACTATTCCGGCAGTCAATACCAATTTCGCATACAAAGCTGCAACTTCCAACACGTCCGGAAACGGAGAGTATTTCGTGTTCGAATGCCGCAGCGGAAAGGGCTGGGATGCATACCTGGAGCCGGGACTGGTAGTATATCACGTTGACAAGTCCACAAAATACAATGTCACATACAAGACATCAACCAGTTCTTCAAATACCAGGACTCCGTATCAAATCTGGACCAGCTACTCCCAGTACATCAACGCCAGCGGAAGCCACCCGTGCTTCTACATTGTCCCTGCAGCCGACCAGGATAACTTGTTCTACGGAGGCTCGGAAGCAAAACTGCCCTTCCCGGGAGCTGCAGGCGTCTCTTTTTACTCACCGACCGACTGGGAAGGCAAGTCTTATAATCTGTATTCAGACATCGCCTTCCACTCCGACGGAGAATATGTTACTATGTCGTGCATCGAGAATTACCCCGGAATCCAAGGATTCGTAAAGAATTCCTCCGGCGATGCGGTCCCCGGCGCCACGGTGAACATCTATTCGTCGAATAATCCCTCCAGCAACATCATAGGCTACACAGGAGGTATTCAAAAAATCTCCGGAAGGATTCTTGACAACCTGAGGCTTACTGCAACTACCGACGAAAACGGTTTCTACTCTTTTGACCTCTCAGACTATGCCAATTCGAATGTGGATATTGAGGTTGTGGCCAGAGGCTACATAACAAAATACGAGACGATGCCAGTTCCCGCGGAACTCCAGGCAAGAAACTTTACAATGAGGGGAATCAACGAGCCTGTTTCGTATACGCTCAAGAAATTCACCTCGCTCGCAGATGTGACCGGCGTTGGTGCCGGCAGTACTTGCAACGCATACGCCTCTATCTGCCTGACTGCAGACGAACTGTCCGAATATGTGGGCCGGAAGATCCTTACTCTCGCCTTTGCATACAGCTCAGGAGACACAGGCTCTGTTTCGTCCGTCTATGGCATAATTGATGCCGGAACATCACGGGTATTCAGTTCTGCAGTATCAAATCCCGCCTCGGGGGAATGGAATATTATCGATGTTTCATCAAATAATCTATACATACAAGAAGGCACAGACTATCATTTCGGATACGGCCTGCTAAGATGCACCTATGGTTATCCGATGGTTTTCTCCGAAGAAGAAGCTGCCGAAGGCGGTTTTTGTTACTACCTTGTAAATAGTTCCTCTACTCTGGCCCAAAGTGTTCCGTGGAGCGAGCTGCCGGGATACGGCAACCTTCTGATATATGTGGTACTTGATGACTCATCCGAGGTGAATTACAACTATATAGCCAATCCGGGATATGGTTCTTACTCCGTCGGTGAGCAATTCGCCCTGACACTGGTGGAAGCAACCGGCGACCGCAAACCCGGCAGCGAGATAAGCTGGTATTTTGACGACGAACCCGTAGCAGTGAGCAGCAATCCTGTATCCGGAGCCTCGGTGCAACTCAAGTATGCAGGCTGGCATGTCGTTGAAGCCCGTTTCACTACTACCGACGGGAAGACCAAAGTCGTAGATTTGGAAATAAACGTGAACTTGTAACAATTGATGAATATGAAAACCATCAACAGCATATTTATCTGTGCGTCAGCATTAATATTCCTGGCGTGCTCAAAGGTGGCGGCACCTTCAGAGGCTGCAGATAAGGCATTAGTTGAATTCTCCCGGCCAGTGCAGCAGGAAGAAAACACCACCCCCAGATACACTGTTTTCTATGCCGACCTGTCGGCCTCGGCATACATTCCAAGCAAAGTTTACATTGACGAAGCATACAAGACTCGCTGGAATGCCGGTGATATGATTTCCATTTTCCAGACCACCGCCAATGAATGCTTTGAATTTCAGGGTAATGATGGAGACCGCGCAGGGGCTTTCGAGGCGATAGGACAAGTCGACGAAGGAAATGCAATAGACGACATATATGCGGTTTATCCCTATTCCCAAGAGACCGGAATTACTTCTGCAGGAGTCCTTGGCTTGACGCTCAGCTCTGTTCAGAACTATGAATATAAGTCTTACGGCCGCGGCGCCAATACCATGGTTTGCAAAACAAGCGACGAGCAACTGTTTTTCAAGAGTGTCGGGGGATTCCTTGTAATCAAACTTTACGGCACGAATGTCTCCGTGAGCTCAGTGAGTGTATCTGCCAATGGCGAAGAAGCCCTGGCTGGAACGGCTAATGTATCTTTTGATAACGAAGACTCCCCCCTTGTGGCTATAACTCAAGGCACTCCAAGCGTGTCTGTAGTCTGTGAGCCGGCTGTCACCCTTGGGTCTTCCGCCACAGATTATACTGAATTCTGGTTTGTTTTGCCCCCTGTTACGCTCTCTGAAGGATTCACCGTCACCGTTACCGGCGCCAACGGAAAAACATACGAGAAAGTATCCAGAAAGCAGCGTGTGATAGACAGGAACACCATCACGCCGATGACCCCGTTCGAGGTTGTTTTCAGCACCAATCAGATTGGTGACGGCGAAGAGCAGGATGGCGGCGACTATTAAATCCGGCCATAGTTCAGTTCTGCACTATTTTTGCAAACAACACCGCTTTGTTGTTATGAGAGTTTTTGTCAAGATTATCGCAGTAGCCGCCTTGCTGGCGGGAAGCGTTTGCGCACATGCGCAGAATGCCGTTTATACTTTTTTGTTCGACAGTATAAAAATGGGCGAATCTGAAGAGTACGCGGACGGAACAGGAAGTATTGTTATATATGATAATCAGACAGTTACTGTCTCAGCAACCAGAGCTAAATCAAAAACCATTACATATTCGTTTCAATTCAGTTCCTTTGCAACGCTTGAGGGGAAATTAGGATTCCATCTATACTACGGAACGGACTGCGACGACAACAATAAGAACATTTTTTTGGCTTTAAACGGGTGTCTTGGAGATTATAGCGACAAGGCCTCAGGCATTAAGATTGTTTTTTATGACGAACAAAATCGGAATCAAAATGCCATGGAGACCTGCTTGGATGCGATGTCTGGACGCACCGGAGTTTTCAGGAATTTTGCAAGCGAAGCCGACCGTGAACTGCCCCTGACCGTCAACGGCTACAATACCGGCAAAGTCTTTACCGTGCCGGCCAATGGAGGCGACACGGTATATCCTATCCGGACTAAAACCGGCAAGATGGTATGCGACACCAAGATAGGCGACTACACAGCCACTTCCGACTCCTACTGGTGCGAGATCAACACCAAGACCGATGCAGCTATACTTTTACGTACCAGTGCCAATACTACCGGCTATGAAAGGAAGGCTACCATAACTGTCGAAGCCGGAGGCAAGACAACTACGGTAAGGGTAAGCCAGCCGTCTTGCACGGCGGTTGTCAAAAATGTCTGGGTAGAACACAACAAATTTTCCGGCCTGGTGAAAGGCATGCGGATACATTTCGATTTCGAGACTTACAACATGCGCGGACGTACAGGGGAATGCGGGGCCTACTTCTTTTTCGCAAACGGCCAGAAACTGATGGACTACAATTACCAGTACCGTGCTCTGGACGGCCAGGTGTGCGTTTGTACCAACTTTACTCCGGGATACGACAACACTTCCTACAACGACGTACAACTGTTCATGCCTTATTCCGAGTTGCACATCAACGGAAGCGCAACATGTAAATTTTATGTCCAAATAGCTATTGGCGGCCAGTACGCCATAAGCCAGGAATATTCTTTCACATACAATTAAGCTTAGCGCTGGACGTACTCTTTGAGTATCTCGTCAATACGCCCGTTGATAGCATCTGCAGTGGCTTTGCCCTTGGCTCCGATGCCGGGAATGGAGTACAAGTCGCCTGCGGCGGCACGAAGAGCCCCCATCCCTATCTCGCCGTTATCAACAGCCGACAAGAAAGTGGAAAGCAGGCCGTCGATATCGGCGGTGCTTACTTTGTAATTCCACTTCTGCGCCTTGGCATAGCTCACCGGGCGCGGACCCTGGTTACGGGTACAATCCACAGGGCGTATATCCACATCGGGGAACTCTCGGTGAAGGCCGTCCAATTGGCCCGCGTTGGCGCGGTAAGCTCTTACCAAGTCTCCCAGGCTGTTGTACCGGTTAGTAATACAGCCCTGGCTCAGACTGTTTTTCAGACAGGTTTGGATATCGTTGTAAACGGGTACGACGGTGATTTTATCCATCCCCAGCTCTCGTGCTCTGCGGATAATTGCGCCAATGGCCCCCTCGCCCGAAGGCACTCCGTCGCAAATAAGTCCGGCATTTTTAAGGTCCAGATGGCGCACGGCGGTCGATTTACCCGAAGATGGCGGGCCAATGACAATCACCATATCGCTCTTGCCCTCACGAATGGCCTTTTGTATCATTTGCGAAAAGATATTATCGTAGAGGAGTTGCCCTGCGGCATCAAAATCGGAGGCGTTGGTACCGGTATAGCCAAGCGGGCGGAACAGTGCCCTTACCTCGTTGGGGTCAAGGGTGTTACCAGCGGTGCCAAGATACTTGTCCGTCAGTTGGTCCAGACGCTCCCTTGCCCATTCCACCGCATCGGGCCCGGTAAGCTGAGGCTGAGGGGCCTCGATGGAGCAGGCGGAGGGATAACGGTTCATACGGGTATGACGCCGGATATCCATCACCTTTTCTTCGGCAAAATAGGTGTCACCCGGCAGCTG
>JAGCCX010000059.1 GCA_017651465.1 Bacteroidales bacterium | reverse complement strand
TGCCGCCGTAGGCCTCGCGGGTACTCACGGCAACAGGCTCCCCGTCCGCACCGCGCGGAATCTCCACCCGGATCTCGTACCCCGAAAGATCGATATCAAATGCCTCCAGAATCTCACCCCTGCCGGTAGCGAACATCGGCTGGCAATAATTCGAAGCGTCAGCGACCGGGGGCGTCTGAGGGGCTCTCCCCTCAGTCCCCTGGGGGTGCAGGGGGATATTTTTTGTCGGCGTCAAGCCGATAAAAAAGGCGCAATCGGAACCTAGCCGTGCGGCATAGCAAGCAAGCTCCGCATCGGAAAGCCCGAGCGAGCCGATCTCGTTAAGCGCCCTGAGCATAAAGGCCGCATCGGCGCTCCCGCCCCCGAGCCCGGCACCCACAGGGGCGAACTTCTGCAAACCAATTCGCACCGGAGGCAGCTGCGGAAAATCGCCCTTCAGGAGCCTCCAGGCACGCACCGTCAAATCGTCCATAGGGTTCCAGTCCACTCCCCCCTCACGCTCAATTTCAATAGAAAGCTCCTCCGCAGGCTCCACATCAAGCACATCGGACCAACCGTAATACGGCACGAACAGTGTCTCGATGTCGTGGTAGCCATCGGGGCGGCGGCGCATAACATTGAGCCCTACATTTACTTTGGTGCAGGTCCTCAGAATCATAGCGAACGGTTCAGAACTGGGGCAAGGAAGGCCTCCACCTGCATAGCGCGCGCCTCCTCCTCGGGAATGCCGCGGCTGCGCATATAAAACAATTCTTCGGGATTGAGATAGCCGGTGGTCGCTCCGTGAGAGCACTGCACGTCGTCGGCATAAATCTCAAGTTGGGGACGGGCCTCGCAGAAAGCGCCCTCGGACAGCAGCAGGGAATGGCACTGCTGATGGGCGTCGGTCTTGACGGCACCTGGAGCAACATACACCAGGCCGTCGAATTCGGCCCTCGCGCTCCCGCTCACCACGCCCTTGAAAAGCTGCTCCGAATGGCAACCGGGAGCATTGTGGCGCACTATTACCTGAAGCTTCACCTTCTCAGAGCCGCTGCAGCGCCAGGCACCCGCAAGGTCGAGCGACGCCCCGGGACCGTCGAGATGGAACTCCAGCGCCCTCTCGCAGCTCACGCCCTCGGGGACGATGAGCGTCAAGTGCAGCCGCTCCCCGCTCTCAAGGTGGGTCACCGCAGGCAGCGGGTCGCGCCCCACCACACACACCAGCTTATCCGTCGATTCCATCGTACCCTTGTTTTTCAATCAAGTCCACAAGCTCACGCCCTCCGGTGGTCACGATACGCCCGTCCTTGAGCACGTGCACCACGTCGGGCACTATGTACTCCAGCAGGCGCTGGTAGTGGGTTATTACGATTGACGCCGAACTGGGCGTACGCAGGCGGTTAACGCCGTCGGCCACTATACGCAGGGCGTCCACATCGAGGCCGCTGTCGGTCTCGTCCAGAATGCTCAGCACCGGCTCCAGCATAGCCATCTGGAAAATCTCGTTGCGTTTCTTCTCGCCGCCGGAGAACCCCACGTTCACTTCCCGCTTGGCAAATTCGCCCTTCATCTGCACCAGAGCCATCTTTTCCTTCAGAAGTTTGAGAAACTCCGCGGGCTTGAGCTCACTCTCGCCTGCGGCCTTGCGGCGTGCGTTGAGAGCGGCTTTCATAAAGTTGGTGATGCTCACGCCGGGAATCTCCACCGGGTACTGGAAACTCAGGAAAATGCCTGCCCACGAGCGCTCCTCGGGAGGCATTGCGAGCAGGTCGCGGCCGGCATAAGTTACTGAGCCTGAGAGCACCTTGTAGTCCGGCCGGCCGGCCAGCACCGCGCTCAGCGTCGATTTGCCCGCCCCGTTGGGTCCCATCACCGCGTGCACCTCGCCGCGGCGTATGGTAAGGTTTACGCCTTTCAGAATCTCACGCCCCTCAATGCCGGCGTGCAGGTCTTTTATTTCGAGTAGAATATCTGACATATATGCTGATTTAGAACCCCAGCACCGCTGCTATGGGGTAATGGTCGGAGATATAGGGTTTACCCTCGAAGCTCCGGTCCACCACGCAGAACTCGCGGGCGGTCGAAAAGCCTCTGTAGTAGATGTAATCGATGATTTTGGCCCGGCTAGCCCCGAAGCCGTTGAACGAGGGCTTGTCGCTGGAGTCCGGAGCCTGGACGCGGGCGTCGAGCATCTTGCCCTCAAGGCTGAGGAGGCACTCGTCTCCCGGTTCCACGTTAAAGTCGCCGGTAAAGATTAGAGGCACCCCGGGAGTCATTTCCTCAACCCGGTCCACCACAAACGAGAGGCCGCGCTTGCGCGCTTCCACGCCCCTGTGGTCGAGATGGGTATTGACAAAGTAGAATTCCCTGCCGCTGCTGCGCTCGCGCAGTTTGGCCCAGGTGGCAGTGCGCGGATATTTGGCGTCCCAGCCCACCGAGGGCACGTCGGGAGTCTCCGAAAGCCACCAGGTGCCGCCGTCCAGCAGCTCCAGCACATCGGTCCGGTAGAACACCGACATCCTCTCGCCTGCGTCCTTACCGTCGTCGCGGCCCACGCCGAAACCCTTGTATTCGGGGCAGTTCTCCAGAATGTAAGCTTCCTGCTCGGGATAGGCTTCCTGGATGCCGAACACGTCGGGCCTCTCGCTGCGAAGCATTGCGGCCACGGCCTCGCGCCTCAGGGGCCAGGAGTTCTCGCCGTCCCTGGCTCCGGCATTGCGTATGTTGAACGACATAACCTTCAGTCCCACAGCATCCAGCAGCACTTTCTCCATCACTTTATAACCGGCCAGGTTAGGATGGACGGCATCTTTGGCGTAAGCGGGGTCAAGGGCGTCGTCGGGGGTGCGGAGGGCGGAATGATAATCGGCGAGCGGAATGTTGTGGCCGGCCGCATAATCCTTGATCAAGTTGTTGAGCTGCTCTATCTGCGGCCTGGGATCGCCCATACGCTTGCGCCAGCCTATGGTGCCTGCGGGGCAGAGAGTGCAAAGTATGGGCTTGATGCCGTTGGCCCGGGCGAGCTCGACCATCGATACTATGTTGCCGAAGCAATTCTCGACCGAAATATAGCCGTTGTTGCGGGCAATGTCGTTGATGCCTATAAGGAGGACCATATACTCCGGATGCAGGTCGATGACATCCGGCCTGATGCGTGAAAGCAGCTGCGCGGTGGTCTGCCCGCTGATGCCGCGGCCCACAAAACTATGCTCCTCGAGCCACTGAGGGTCGAAACGGGCCCAGTTCCAGGTAATCGAATCGCCGAACAGGACCATCTTGGGAGGAGCGGTGAGAGCGGCGTTCTTGTCAGCGTAAACGCCGTAGCGGGGCCAGTCGGAATCGGTCTTCTGCCAAGGCTCGGGGGCGCTGCGCACCACCGCCGCCCAGCCGCCTCCTGGGGCCATCTGTACGGCAATCTTGCCACCCTCGGGGAAGTCAAGCCACTGGTGCCTGTAGTCCCTTGCGGCCCTGTGGGCGTTAGGCCCGTCGGAGAATACCTCCAGCACGGGCGACCCATCTATGAAGGAAAGGTCGAGGGTCAGCTCCCTCTCGCTCCAATCGGTCAGGGCACCTATGTACCAGGTATCGCCCTTGCGCCGTGCCATTGCCACATACTCCCCTGCCTTGCCCTCGAGAGCGCGGGTCTCGTCCCACACGGTGGGGACTTCGGCAATGAATTTCAGGCACTCGCTCTCATTGTTGTAATTGGACGGGGAGTCGCAAAGCATAGTGAGGGGAGCGTCGAAGATGACGTACTCCGCCAGCTGGCGGCAGCGCGTACCCTGCGACATAGCCTCCGAGCTGACGTAGCGGAAATTGCCCTTGGAGGCATTGCGCATAGCTCCCTGCGTATAGTCGCAAGGACCGGCCACAAGGCGCACGAAGGGAATGCTCACCTCGTAGGTCACAAGATCGATATCGTACGGCTTCTGGCCCTTGGCGTTCTCGAGTCCGTACACGCCCTCGAAATTCACCACGTTGGGCCAGGTACGCTGAAGTCCTGCCGGTTTGAAGGCCCCGTGGAAGTCAACCATCAGGTGATAGCGGGCGGCCGTTTCGGCAGCACGGCGGAAAAAGTCCACCATAGGCTGGTCGTCGCGGTCCATAAAGTCAACCTTGAAGCCCTTGACTCCCATCGCGGAATACTCGCGGCAGGCGCGCTCCATATCTCTTTCAAACGCCCAGTAGCCAGCCCAGAGTATGAGGCCCACGCCACGCTCTCCGGCATAGCGGCAGAGCTCCGGAAGGTCTATTTCGGGCACTACCTGGAACAAATCGGCCTTTTTGTTTACGGCCCACCCCTCGTCCAGGATTACGTACTCTATGCCGTTGCGGGAAGCAAAGTCGATATAATACTTGTATGTGTCGTTGTTGACCCCGGACTTGAAATTAACTCCGTACACATTCCAGGCGTTCCACCAGTCCCAGGCGACCTTTCCGGGCTTTACCCAGCTGAAGTCCAGCCCCGGCTCCCGCTCACGCCCGAGCAGCCAGGGAAGGTCACAGGTGAGCAGATCCTTATCTTCTTTGGAAACAATTACAACACGCCAGGGGAAGGCCTCGCTGCCGTCCGCCTTGGCGATGAAGTCCTCGCGCGAGCGCACAAGGCCCTGAAGCATATTGTGGCCGCCCTGCTCGATATCCTTCGGATAGGGAGCGAACACGGCCTCAAGGCCGGTGTCGCCGTCCTCGTTGGAGAGGTACATCCCGGGATAGTTCAGAAGGTCGCTCTCGGTGATGCAGATCTTCATTCCCTCCGGCCCGTCCAGAGTGAGGGGAAGGAAGGCAAGACGTCCCTTCTCCCACTTGCTTATTTCGGTGCGTGTATAAGTAGCCTCGAAAGAGGTAAAAAACTGGCACTCAAAGCTATCGTCCACCTTACGGGTGTATGGTATGAAGCCCTCGCAGTCACGCCCCAGGCGGAAAGCGGCCTGCTCGGCTTTAACCTTGAACGGTGCTTTACGGTCGGCCACAAAACGATAGGCGGCCCCGTCGTCATAGGCACGGAATACGATCGAATAGCCCTTGCAGCGGAGCGTGAGCTCGTTATACGCCTCCTTCACACTGGCCTGGCGGTACAGTACCGGGGAGAGCGTGGTATTTACGCTGCTTTTGACGGCCTTTTTAACTTTGACGTCCTCTCCGAACACCGTACCGTCGTCAAGGGTCAGGGAAAGCGGAGACGGCTCTATGATGCTTGAGCCGCACATCTTCACCGACCAGAGGGTCTGCTCTCCTGCCGAAACCTCAACGGCAAGCTCGCCCGAAGGCGACAGGAGCTTGTATGATTTGGCCGCCGCCCCGGCCGGGAGAGCCGTTACCGCAAGGAGCAGGGCAGCTATTATTAAACGCCTGATTTTCATATCGTTGACAATCTATTCGTTTCGGGAGTACTTGCGCCTCCAGCCAATCAGCGACCAAATGCCGTTGGCAAGGTACAGGACGCTGACAATAGGCATAACGTACAGGCCGGAGCTGATGTAGAGCACTATGTTGGCCACATTCACCACAAGCCAAACTATCCAGCACTCCCAGTACTTTCGGGCACTCATAAACTGGGCCGTGAGGGTGAGCATCAGAATGAAAGAATCAAGCAGCGGCTGAGGGTCCGGGGCGAAAACTTCGGGCCATCTCTGGGGGAGCCACTGCAGGGCCTTCGCCCAAAGTATGCCGCACAGCGCAACCGCGGTAAACATATTCACCCACTGCCAGGTCTTCATCTTGCCGATTTTCAAATCCCCTTTGGAGTTCTTTTCCTCCTCCTTGGGATGCGTCCAGCGCCAGTGTCCGTAAAGGTTGATTCCGAAGGCCACCGGCTGCAGCAGCATAGCGCTGTACAGATGCTGCCTCCAGAACAGCACGAAGAGGAACACATTGTAGATGTATCCCACCCAGAAGTTGTATTTGGAGCCGCGTCCCGCAAGGAAAACGCAGCTGAGGCCGAGCACGGCCGACACTATCTCTACCCAGCTCATCCTACGGCCCCCTCCAAAGACAAGCTCAGCAGCTTCTGAGCTTCAATTGCAAATTCCATCGGCAGACGGCTCAGCACCTCTTTGGCGTAACCGCCTACTATCAGGGCCGTTGCATCTTCAGGGCCTATACCCCGCTGGCCGCAGTAGAAGAGCTGGTCGTCGCTGATCTTGGAAGTGGTGGCCTCGTGCTCCACTACCGCCTGCGGGCAGAAATTCTTGATCACCGGGAAGGTGTGGGCGCCGCACTGAGAGCCTATCAGCAGAGAATCGCAGGACGAGAAATTCCTTGCTCCCACGGCTCCGGGGCCCATACGCACCAGGCCGCGGTAGCTGTTCTCGCTGTGCCCGGCGGATATACCTTTCGAGACTATGCGGCTGCGGGTTCCGCGCCCCAGATGTATCATCTTGGTGCCGGTATCAGCCTGCTGGTAATTATTGGTCATGGCTACAGAATAGAATTCCGATGAACTGTAGTCCCCTTTGAGCACGGTGCTCGGGTACTTCCAGGTAATGGCCGAGCCCGTCTCAACCTGTGTCCAGCTCAGGTGCGAGCCCTCGCCCCTGCACAGGCCCCTCTTGGTTACAAGGTTAAGTATGCCGCCGCGGCCCTGCGCATCTCCGGGATACCAGTTCTGCACGGTGCTGTATTTCACGTCGGCGTCTTTTTCCACTATTATTTCGACCACCGCGGCGTGAAGCTGGTTGGTGTCGCGCATAGGGGCGGTGCAGCCCTCCATATAGCTCAGCTTCGCCCCCTCGTCGGCCACTATGAGAGTACGCTCGAACTGCCCGGTGCCGGCGGCGTTGATGCGGAAGTAGCTGCTAAGTTCCATAGGGCATTCGACCCCCTTGGGAACATAGCAGAACGAGCCGTCCGAGAACACTGCCGAATTGAGCGCCGCAAAGAAATTGTCCCCCGCGGGCACCACGGTGGCAAGGTACTTTCGCACCAGGTCGGGATGCTCTTTTACCGCCTCGGAGAAGGAACAGAAGATTATTCCTTTGTCTGAGAGAGTCTTGCGGAAGGTGGTGGCAACGCTCACCGAATCGAATACGGCATCGACAGCAACCTCCTTGGATTTCACTCCGGCAAGCACTTCCCTCTCCTTAAGGGGAATGCCCAGTTTGTCGAAGGTTTCCATAAGGGCCGGGTCGATCTCAGTAGGGCGCTCGCTGTCTTTAATGGGGGCAGCGTAATAGATAATGTCTTGATAATCAATCTTTGGCATCTTGAGATGCCCCCAACGGGGCTCCTTCATAGTCTGCCAGCGCCGGAAGGCGTCAAGCCGGAAGTCAAGCAGCCACCCGGGCTCCCCTTTCTTGGCCGATATGAGGCGGATGATATCTTCGTTCAGACCCTTGGGCACATACTCCTGCTCGACGTCGGTCACGAAGCCTTGTTTGTATTCCTGCTGCGCAAGGTCTTTAATCAGCTCGTCCATTTTTCAAATCGTTACTCGCACAGGCACTTGGCCGTGGCGGCTGCGAGGCGGGCATTGTTAAGCACCAACTGTATGTTGGAGGCAAGGCTGTCCCCTCCGGTAATATCCTTTACACGGGCAAGCAGGAAAGGCGTGGTTTCCTTGCCGCGAATGCCCTGCTCTGCGGCCTCGGCGAGAGCCTGCTCAATGGCGGCATTTATACGCTCCGGATCCATGGAATACTCCTCGGGAATGGGATTGGTAACCAGCATTCCGCCGCCCAGGCCCATATCCATCTTGGCGCGGAAAGCGGCTGCAAGCTCCTCGGGTGTATCGATGCGGTAGTCAACCTTGAAGCCGCTCCGACGCGTATAGAAAGCCGGAAGCTCGTCGGTCCCGTAGCCTATTACGGGCACTCCGTGAGTCTCCAGATACTCCAGCGTAAGCCCAAGGTCCAGAATAGATTTGGCGCCGGCGCAGACCACCATCACGCTCGTGCGGGCAAGTTCTTCAAGGTCGGCGGAAATGTCCATAGTAGTCTGGGCTCCGCGGTGCACTCCCCCGATCCCTCCGGTGGCGAATACCTTGATGCCGGCCATAGCGGCAATAATCATGGTAGTGGTGACGGTAGTTGCTCCGTCGGCTCCGCGAGCCACCAACACGGGGAGATCCCTGCGGGAGGCTTTGGCTACAGCCCTTCCGCTGCGGCCCAGGTGCTCAATCTCTTCCCGGCTCAGGCCGGCTTTCAAGCGCCCGCCTATTATGGCTATGGTGGCGGGTACCGCTCCGCAGTCACGTATGGTCTGCTCCACGCGGAGAGCCGTCTCCACATTCTGCGGATAAGGCATTCCGTGCGAGATAATGGTCGATTCCAAAGCCACCACGGGGCGAGAGGCAGCAAGCGCCGCACGCACCTCGGGGGCTATATCGAGATATTTATTCATATTTCAGATGCTTGATTTCTTCGTTTACAGCCTCTGAAGTTTGCATTGCTACACGGGCGCACTCGAGTCCGAAGCGGGCAGCGTCAACCGCGGTGGCCTGCGGCCCTGCGTGCACTATTCCTGCCAGGAGGGCATCTCCCGCACCCGTGGCATTGACTATGCCAGTAGCGGGAAGCGCGGGGAGAGCGGTCTCCTCTCCGTCTTCGCGCACCACAACTCCTTCGGAACCCTTGCTCAGATATATCCTGCCCACTTTCGAGCCCAGCGAGCGGCCCGGCTCGAAAAGGCCCAGCACCTCGGCCTCGAGGCGGTTGCATTTGAGGGCGAACACAGGGTCGGAATGCAGGCGGTTCATTGCCAGGGCCTCGCGCAGGCGGGTGGCCTTTGCAGACGAGACGGCATCGATATACAGGGGTGGCTCACAGCAGCTTACCAGCATGCCGAGGGTCTCCGCCGGCAGGTTGGTATCAGCTACCACGGCATCGAACTTATTGATTTTGGGCAGCCGGGACTCCAGCCATTCGGGAGTCATAAGCCCGGTTACGGCCATATCGGCAACACCGCCCAGAAGTTCCCCGTCGGAGTCGTTCAGGCTCACGAAGCAGGCGTTCCTCGCCCCGGACACTATGCGGCTGTACTTGATGCCAATGCCCACGGAGGCACAGTGCTCGCGCAGCATGCGCCCGAATCCGTCGTCACCGAACACAGTAATGAGTTGCACTTCATTTCCAAGCAGCGCAAGATTATGGGCTATGTTCCTGCCCACTCCGCCGGGTGCAGTACGCACCATTCCGGGATTGGAATCCCTTGCAACGAAAGGCACTGCCGTCGTTGCGCAGATGTCCATATTGGCTCCGCCGATAACGCAAATCTTCATAGATTGCAAATATAACAAAAATCGGCTATTTCCGGCAATAGTTCCTGAGGACGCAGCCGCAGCAAATTTCTGATCCTGCGGTCTTTCGGCGGTGCACCATAAATACCGTTGCGGCAACTGCTGCCGCAACTACGAGCCCCAAAACTATTATCGTCGCCAGATTCATACGAGCAGAAGCGCAAGCCGGTAAGCGCCGAACGCGGCCACCCAGGCCACGGCGCATTGGAATACAATCATAAACAGGGCCCACTTGCCGCCGAGCTCACGCCTGACCGCCGCTATCGCAGCCACACAAGGAGTATAGAGCAGGCAGAACACCAGCATACTCACAGCCGTAGCAGCGGTTAGCATACCCGTCACGCCAAGCACCTCCATAGTGGATACCACGCTCTCCTTGGCGAGGAAGCCGGAGATGAATGCCGTAACCACTCTCCAGTCTCCCAGTCCGAGCGGGGCGAAAAGCGGAGCAAGCAGGCCGGAGACCCAGGCCAGAATGCTTCCCTCGCCGTTCTGGACCATATTGAAACGGAAGTCGAAGGTCTGCAGGAACCATATCACCAGCGTGGCCACGAAGATCACCGTAAAGGCCCTTTGAACGAAGTCTTTGGTCTTGTCGCACAGCAGGTGCCAGACATTGCGCAGCTGCGGCAGGCGGTAATTGGGAAGCTCCATCACGAAGGGAGCGGCCTCCGACCTCCCCCTCCAGTACTTCCCTGCCAGGGCCACCAGTATGCCTATTGCTATGGCCAGCAGATACAGGCACACCAGTACCAGTCCGCCGTGCCCCGGGAAGAAGGCGCTGCTCAGGAAGGCATAGATGGGCAATTTGGCCGAACAGCTCATAAATGGCGTGAGCATTATGGTCTTGCGGCGGTCGCGGGCCGACGGAAGGGTACGCGAGGCCATCACCCCGGGCACCGAGCATCCGAGCCCGATGATGAGCGGCACGATGCTGCGCCCCGACAAGCCTATCTTACGCAGGAAGCCGTCGGTAACGTACGCCACGCGGGCCATATAGCCGCTGTCTTCCAGCATAGAGAGGAAAAAGAACAGAATGATGATGATGGGCACGAAGCTTATCACCGATCCCACGCCCCCGAACACGGCATCCACAACCAGCGAATGCACGGCGGGGCTTACATTCCAACGCGAGAACAAACTCCCGACGCCTTGCCCGAGGGCTCCTATGCCCTTGCCCAGCAGGGCCTGGAGAGGCGCACCGAGCACATCTATCGTAAGCCATATCAGCAAGGCCATCACGGCGATGAAGATAGGAATCGCCGTCCACTTGCCGGTGAGTACTTTGTCGATGCGGCGGCTGCGCAGGTACTCGCGGCTCTCGTGGGGTTTTACCACCGTCTGCGTGCAGAGTTTACGGATGAACGTGTAGCGCATCTGTGCGATAGCGGCCGCCCGGTCCATTCCCCGCTCTTTTTCCATCGTCGTGATGATGCTTTCGATGGTGCGTTTTTCGTCGGCGGGAAGCTTCAGGGCTTTCTCCACCCAGTCGTCGCCCTCGATAAGCTTGGTGGCGGCGAAACGCAGCGGGAGGCCGGCGGCAGCGGCGTGATCTTCAATCAGATGCATTACGCTGTGTATGCAGCGGTGCACTGCGCCGCCGTCGTCGTCTTTGCCGCAGAAGTCGGTACGGCCCGGGGTCTCGCGGTAGCGCGCCACGTGCACGGCGTGTTCCACCAGCTCGTCGATGCCCTCGTTGCCGGCGGCCGAAATACCCACCACCGGTATTCCCAGGATGCGTTCCATCTCGTTGATGCGGATGGAGCCCCCGTTGCCCCTGACTTCATCCATCATATTGAGCGCCAGCACCATAGGCACCTCGAGTTCCATCAGCTGAAGGGTCAGGTAGAGATTGCGTTCGATGTTGGAGGCGTCAACTATATTGATGAGTCCCAGCGTATCGGGGTCGAGAATGAACTCGCGCGACACCAACTCCTCGGTAGTGTACGGAGAGAGGGAGTAGATGCCGGGAAGGTCGGTGATAACAGTATCGGGCCAGTCGCGTATGGGGCCGTCTTTGCGGTCAACCGTAACTCCGGGGAAGTTGCCCACGTGCTGGCGGGAGCCAGTGAGGACGTTGAACAGAGTGGTCTTTCCGCAGTTCTGCTGGCCTGCCAGGGCAAAGCGGAGCACCGTCCCTTTGGGGAGCGCTCGCTTGTGGTCTTTGGAATGATATTTCCCGCCTTCGCCCAGTCCGGGGTGGGAATTGTGGTCGTGAAGATACGCGTTGCGGCCTTCCTGGCCGGAACCTTCCCTGGCCTGAACGGCAGGGGCGGAGAGCGGCTTTACGCTGATATTTGATGCGTCCGCCTGCCTGAGGGTCAGGGCATACCCATTGATTTGCAGCTGTATAGGATCTCCTGCAGGAGCTCTCCCCACCACTTTGAGAGTGGCGCCGGGGATGAGTCCCATATCCAGGAAATGCATACGGGTGGCTCCTTCACCCCCTACGGAGAGGATGCTTGCATATTGATTGATTTCGAGTTTGTCGATTGTAAGCATTGCTGCGCAAAGTTAAGATTAAAGGCTCTGCCGCGCAATACCAATTTGTTATGATTGTATCTGAGGGGCGGACGCCGCGTGACTGCGGTACAGCTCGTCTATGCCCACGAAGCCCTCGCCAGCATCGCCTTCCAGGACATTGATCCTTGTTTTGGGCCCGCACACCGCAACGCGCAGCACATCGATGATCTGGCGCGACACCACAGGCTCCAGCCAGTCGAACTCCTTGATGCGCCTATTGTCGATTTCGGCCTCAACCTCGTTGCGTATGCTTTCCGTCATCTTGTGGGTAAAATCTTCGGCCACCTTGTCATTGACGGGAGGAAGGTTTATTCCAAGCAGCGAACGGCCGCGGAAAGTGTGGCACAGGTCCCAGGTCAGGCGCTTGCGGGAGTAGGATATGACGCCGGGGTTGAATCCGGCCACGTAGAGAGTGTCAGAAGAGGGCTCGTACTTGAACCTTACATCCTCCAGGCGCACCCCGTATTCGGCACAGATATCCGCCCTCAGGGCTCCGCTGAAAACCAGCGAACGGTCTTTGTCTTCACGGATGTAAGTACGTGTGAACGAGGTATCTACGTTAAGTACCGACAGGTGCAGCACAGGGGTTAGGGAAGCCACGTTCAGGGGGCTGTGCCTGAGGGTGTCCAGCTCACGGCGCAGTTCCGTAAGCTGATGGTTCAGCTGCTCGTTGAGCTGCTCGCTTTTAAGCAGTTCTTCGCGGTTGTTTTTAATGAAGGCTTTCCATACCAGGAAGGCCAGGAGCACTCCCCCGATGAGGATGACTCCGTATTTGAGGGTCGAAGTGGCAAAAAGCAGCAACACCCCCACTGCGAGCAGCAGTATGGCTATGATAAGAACGGCTACCGTTCTGAATTTCATTTTACCGGACATCGGTGCAAAGCTACGCTTTATTTTTGGTTTTTTATGCATTTGTAGTATCTTTGCTAACTACATGTTTTAAAGAACACTGTTATGAAAATCAGGAATACTCTTCTTTTGCTGGTGGTTTCGGCCGTAGCGGCCGTCTCCTGTAACTTGTTCGACAACTGGGATATGGATGTCCCTATGGGGGTTGACAAGCACGCCAACCTTACTCCTGAAAAGCTATTTGACGTTCAGTCCGACAACAATCTTTACATTACTCCTGCCGGGGATATATGCTTGTGCTTCGAGGCTACTCCGGAGGTCCAGCAAACCTGCACCCTTGAGAGCGGCAAGACCACTTCTCTCGGGGAGATGACCACCGTGGTAGACGAAGGCCCCATCATCAGCGGGGGTGCGGACTTCGATCCCGCACAGATTTTATTAACTTTCGACAACCCGTCGGACAAAACCGTCAAGTTTGATGTTGACGTCGAGGCCAATACCGTAACCAAGGCGGTACAGAAGGCCAAATTCTCCGTCCTCGTGCCTGCCGGCAAGACCAATTACACCGTCCTTATCAAGAGCGTCGATACCGACGATCCGGTGGTCAACGCCAATGCTACCGTCATTATGGACAGCGCCGCCAAGGCTGCTTTCACGAACAACAAGCTCAGCGGCCCTGTTAAGTTCAACGTCTCCGCCGGGCTTGGCACCACCAAGGCTGCCGCCGCTCCCGCAGCATCGGCATACAAGTTAAAAGCCGCCGCCAAGCTTTTTGTACCGTTCAAGCTTAAGAAGGGTTCTTCGTTCACCCTTATCAAGACTTTTACCGATCTCGGCCTCAAGCTTTCCGACTACACCATCGAGTCAAAGGAGTACGATGTGATTGCCGAGGTTACCAACAGTATGCCTTTTGAGATTACCGGCACCGGCGAGTCCGTACAGGGTGTCACCGCTACCATCAACAATCCTATCGCTGCCGGCACCAAATCGTCTCCCGCCAAAACTTCCATTACCGTAAGGGTGATCGACAACTCCGGCACCAGCCTTGTCCAGGATGCGTCTATCAAGCTCAGGTTCACGGCGGCCGAGAATGGGGCCCGGATCAACAACGGAGGCACGCTGCAGATTCATTACACCGGAATTAAAGTCCATCAGTTTTAAGAGACTTTGATATAGTTTTACCGCCGCTCCCGGGTGTGGAGCGGCGGTTTTTTTGTGCCGGTCGGGGTTCCTGCCTGGCGGATAGTGGCTCGGGGCTAAATCAGCGAGAGAGCTACTTCCATCATATTGGTGAAGGTGGTTACGCGCTCCTCGGAGGTAGTATCTTCTCCGGTAATGACGTGGTCGGAGATGGTGCAGATTGCAAGGGCCTTGTTGCCGCTGCGGGCTGCATTCATATAGAGGGCCGAGGCCTCCATTTCTACTGCCAGTACTCCCATCTTGATCCAGCCGTTAATGTCGGGAGTGTCGGAATAGAACACATCGGTCGACAGGACATTGCCTACTTTGTAGTGAATGCCTCTGCGGTCGCATTCATCGGCGGCACGACGGATGAGGTCAAAGTCGGCGATGGGGGCGAATGTGCCTCTGAGATGATACTGGTCGCCGTAGCAGGAGTCGGTGCAGGCGCCCTCGGCAATCACTAGGTCGCCCACGTGGAGGTCCATACTGTACGCGCCGGCGGAACCTACGCGGATGATGGTCTTCACGTCGTAGAAATTATAGAGTTCGTAGGTGTAGATGCCTATTGAAGGGATGCCCATTCCGTGGCCCATTACGCTCACACGTTTGCCTTTGTAGGTGCCGGTGAAACCCAGCATTCCGCGGACGTTATTGAATTGAACGGGATTATCGAGGAAATTTTCTGCCATGAATTGGACTCGCAGAGGGTCGCCCGCCATGATGACGGTCTCGGCTATCTCGCCGTACTGCGCTCCGATGTGAGGTGTGGGTGTGCTTGCCATAATGTGATTATTTTGCACGAAAGTAATCATTTTTTAGTTTTTGAGCAAAAAATAGCGGAGCGGCTGGGGACAGCGGGGCGGTACGCCCCTTCCCGTTCACGCAGCCACGGGCGGCTACGCCGTCCGCAGTCCCCCGCCGCTCCGCTCCCCGGGGCGTGACGGCAATAGCGGGCAAGGTCCCCTTTCAGCGGCGACACCTTGCCCAGGGACAGCCGTTCGAGGGCCGTCATAGCCAGGTAAGCGGGCAAGGTCCCCGGCATATAATTAGACCTTGCCCGCATTTCTGCCCGCTTCCTTGGAGCGGTGTTACCTAAAGCCGTTCACAGCCCGGGTCACAAAACCTAAAAAGTATAACGATTACTAAGATTATTCATCGTACAAAACCAGGCTGATGTTGATAGGAGATTCGTAAACGACTTTGTCGAAGTCTGCTTTTACGTATCTGGTGAGCCAGTAATTGGTCCAATGTCTCCCGTCTTTTACTCCGGACTGACCTTTCTCAAGCGTCTGCTCCGAGAACCGGAAATTCTTGAATTCCGGAGTGGCGAATTCACGGTATGTGTACCCGTCGTAGTATCGGGGGATGGACCGTTCCAGCTTCATTCCAAAGTCAATAAAACTATATGAGACAAAGAACATTCGCGACTCAATGAAGGAACTGACATATTTTTGTAGCGTAACTCCTTGCATAAGCTCATAAACATCGCCCAGATATGATGATGTTATTTCCAGGTTGTCGGGAAGGACTTTATCGAAAGTAATGCTTCTTAAGAAGTCGTCAAAAGAGGCATATAACTGAGTATCAATGGTTTCTGTTTTAACTTGACCGTCAGACCACCACTGCTTGACACGCAGTTCAGAATGTACATATTCTCCAACTGTAAAGTACGAAGTGGATAAAAGCTCACTCTTTTTGACATAAGGTTCAATGGCGCTGTCAAATGGGGTTTGCAAGATGACTTTGCCTTTCATGGTATATGTTTCTCCGTCCAATTCTACCGAGATAGAGTGGTTTAACTGTCTTCTGGCAAAAACCGTAAGGCTTTGATCGTGGACGCTCTCAAGTTTTTCAATCGTCACCCCGTTGTCCCTGAGATTTTGTATTTTGTGGTAAGGTAGGGTTTCCCTGCTGATTCCATCGTCATAAACGGCAACCTCGTACTCAATTTCATATTCAAACGAAAAGTCTTTGTAGCTGACAGTATAGACCATCACTGAATCAGTAACGGTGGTATATCCATCCCTGCGTGTACCTTGGGTACGATAAGAAACGTCGGTTGTATAATCTCCAAGATCAAAATAATAATTGTCGATGACAAGTGTCGTGTCGGTATTCTGGAACACGTCTTTCAGGAGAACGGTAAAGACCGTACCGTCATCTGACCCGGCGCGGGTCTTGGGCACGGTCTTGGTCTTGACTTTTATCCAGGACTCATAAGTGAGCTCGGTATCGGAATTGGGAAGCTGTTTTTGTGTGACCTTGTCGCCAAGGCCCCTATCAAGAACCTGACTCTCAACAACATCCTGATTGTCAATACCCCAAGGGTCTCCGCACGAAGTAAATAATAATGTGCCCAAAAACAAAGCAGAAGCAATACTCGACAGGCTTTTGATCGTTCTCATCTCTGACTTAGATTGATTGTTGGCGAATATAACTATTTTCCGTCAATTTTTGATCAAGGTCTCATAATAGATAAAGGCCGCTGAAAAATGGGACATTTTCAGCGTCCCCTTAGCGGAACATCCTTCCCCGCCATGCTGTCATTTCGAGCGAGCGGAGCGAGTCGAGAAATCTCCTGATTCGCCGTCCGCAGTCCCCCGCCGCTCCGCTCCCCGATGCGAGACGCCAAAAGCGGGCAAGGTCTCCTTTCAGCGGCGACACCTTGCCCAGGGACAGCCGTTCGAGGGCCGTCATAGCCAGGTAAGCGGGCAAGGTCCCCGGCATATAATGAGACCTTGCTCCCAAAAGCATGAGAGTATGCTTGTGTTTTTAGGAAAAGCTATTATATTTGCAGACAGAAATATTTGCGATGCGTTGAGAGATAAGCGCCTCAAATTTGGCATCAGAACCATTTACAGAGTATTTGTTTCTTCTGAAACGATACTCTGTATTTTTTATACAGATGCGCTAGTACCTTCGAACCCGCCCAGTGGACCCAATCTCATCGAATTATGTTATGCAAATATTTCTAAAAACTGACGCCAAATTGGGTCGCGTTCGTATAGAGCTTAGCGAAGAGCAACCCACAATGACTGTTTCTGCAAAAGAGCCGCGAGCCTCAGAAGCAGAACAAGTCCACGTGCGAGCCCATTGGCGACGCCGTCCGGCTAAACCATAGGCTCTGACGGGCCCTCTGGTCCGTGCTGCCCGCCATCTGCC
>JAGCCX010000058.1 GCA_017651465.1 Bacteroidales bacterium | reverse complement strand
TACAAGGTGTTTCGGAACGCCGTCGACCGGCATGATATAAGGGAGGTTGATCTCCGTAGAAGTCTGGTTGGAAAGCTCGATCTTTGCCTTCTCGGCAGCCTCTTTAAGCCTCTGGAGGGCCATAGGATCCTTCTTAAGGTCCATACCGCCGTTCTCGGAGGCAAACTCGCCGGCGAGCCAGTCGATGATGGCCTGGTCGAAGTCGTCGCCGCCAAGGTGAGTATCGCCGTTGGTGGATTTGACTGCGAAGATACCCGAATCCAGCTCGAGGATGGAGATATCGAAGGTACCGCCACCGAGGTCGTAAACGGCCACTTTCATATTCTTGTTCTTCTTGTCAAGACCGTATGCAAGAGCGGCCGCAGTGGGTTCGTTGATGATACGCTTGACATCGAGGCCTGCAATCTTGCCGGCCTCTTTGGTGGCCTGACGCTGGCTGTCGGAGAAGTATGCGGGAACTGTGATGACCGCCTCGGTAACAGGCTGGCGCAGGTAATCTTCTGCGGTCTTCTTCATCTTCTGGAGAATGATGGCTGAGATTTCCTGAGGGCTGTACAGACGTCCGCTGATGTCCACACGGGGAGTGTTGTTGTCGCCGCGGACCACATTGTAAGGTACGCGGGCTACTTCCTTGCCCACCTGATCGTAGGTCTCGCCCATAAAACGCTTGATACTGAAGATAGTGTTCTTGGGGTTGGTAATAGCCTGACGCTTGGCAGGGGAGCCGACTTTGCGCTCTCCGCCTTCGGTGAACGCGACCACCGAAGGGGTGGTGCGGGCGCCTTCGTCGTTAATGATTACGGTAGGCTGATTGCCTTCCATTACGGCTACGCACGAATTGGTGGTGCCGAGATCGATTCCGATAATTTTTCCCATATTCTTATTTCCTTTTTGTTTTATTGTCAATCCGGCTCAGCCCGGGGGCCGAGTCCGGGAAGAAATCATCAAAACCTTTGCCAACGCCTGATTTGTGACAATTTGTCAGATTTTCCGTATCTTTGCGTTGTATGACATACAGACAGCTGACAGAAGGGGAGTACTCCGATTTTGCGTCCCGCATACTGTACGAAGACAATCATCTGCTGATTGTCAATAAGTTACCCGGCGAGATTACTCAGGGTGACAAGACCGGCGACGAGTGCCTGGCCGAGAGTTACAAGGCTTTTATAGCCCGGCGCGACTCCAAGCCCGGGCAGGTATTTATGGGTATTCCCCACCGTCTCGACCGCCCCGTGAGCGGAATATGCATCCTTGCCAAGACAAGCAAGGCCCTGGGCCGGCTGGGAGAGATGTTCAAGCATTCCGCTGTGCACAAGACTTACTGGGCCCTGTGCTGCCAAAAGCCTGAGCCCCCCGAGGGCCTTCTGGAAGACTGGCTGATAAAGAACGAACCAAAGAACAAATCGTACATTACTACCGAACGTCCCGGAGCCAAGTTGGCGCGGCTAAAGTACCGCTACCTGCTAAGCACCGATTCTTATCATTTGGTGGAGGTGGAATTGCTTACCGGACGTCACCACCAGATTCGCTGCCAGCTTTCGCATCTGGGCTGTCCCATCAAGGGTGACCTTAAATACGGCGCGCCCCGTTCCAATCCCGACGGCGGTATCTGCCTGCACGCCCACGAGATACGGTTCGAGCATCCGGTCAAGCACACTGAGATTTGCGTCGTGGCGCCAGTCCCCGATACCTGGCCGCAACTATGAAACTAAGGTTCTCATTACTCCTCCTTGCCGCCATTGCGCTCGTGTGCTGCCGCCCGAACATTCTCGACGACATACAGCCCAAGGAAAACGAAACTCAGGAGCAGACTCCTCCGGCTCCCGAGCCCAAGCCCGGTGATGTGCTGTGGGAAGAACACTTTGACCTCTTTACTGTCGATGGAGGGCCTGATATCCAGTCCGACGATTTCCGGAACGATGTCCAGAACCCGCTCAGCCACGTGGAGTTCAAATCGACGGAATGGAAGACCGTCGCCACCTCGCACGTGTGCTCCAACGACTATATAAAACAGAAGAACATAGGCGACTGGGTGTACCTTTTCCGCTGCCGCGAGTACGTGGGGTGCCTGGGATGCGGCATTAACGACCGCGGCAAGCGGGGGATAGCCCAGAGCCCTATGCTCTCCGCGATAAGGGAAGTATCGGACGTGAGGGTCAGCTTCAGGGTCAAGACCGTCGATGGATTCAGCGACGATCTGGGCTTCCGCGTGATGCTGAGCGGAATCATAAGGAGCGTGACGCTCGACGGCAAACAGCTGGAAGTCAATACTGTACACGATGGTTTGGAGCACGCGTTCCTGTTCAGCGCCGGGCAGCTTGAAGGCGGCTGGCACAGCATTACGGTTGACGTGGAAAAGGCCACCGACGGTACTATGCTGCAGTGGTGCGCCAATTCTACATCCACGTCTCTGGTGCACGGCTTCTGGCTCGACGATATAGTGGTAACCCGCATTGCCGAAATGGAGCGTGCCCCGAAGAACCTGAGGGTGCTGTACTGGAATATCCAAAACGGTATGTGGAGCGACCAGCCCTACCAATTTACCAACTTCCGCAAATTCATCCAGAAATACGATCCCGATGTATGCGTGTGGTGCGAGGCGCAGAGTATTTACAAAGACCATTCTACCGAGATGAAGGCTCCCTCCGACTGGTATTTCCCATCGCACTGGCAGGGCTTTGCCAAGGCATACGGGCACCGTTACGCCGCCATCGGAGGCTACAGGCTTTATGCGGAAGACTATTATCCTCAGGTAATTACCTCGAAGTATCCGATAAAGACCCTGCTCAAGATTACCGAGACGGAGGCGAATGTCGATACCGCTGCGTTTACCCATAACGGGAAGCCCGAGAGCTATATGCCAGTCGCTCACGGGGCGGGGGTATTTGAGGTGGATGTTGACGGGGTAAAAGTTAATTTCGTGACCCTGCACCTCTGGCCGCACGCCTACAGCTACTACGCCAAGTTCGTTATAAAGAAGACCGGCTACGATTCAGCCCAGAGCAAGGGAGGGAACGCCCAGCGCGAGGCGGAAATTAAGTACATCTGCTCGCAGAGCATTTTCAATCCAGCCTTCAAGGGGCAGGATAACTGGCTGATGATGGGCGATTTTAATACGCGCTCGCGGGTGGATAACTGGCATTACGGATTGCCCGGGGACAGTCCGTTCTTGAGTTCGCACGATTATATTCTCCAGCAGACGCCGTATAATGATATAATTGGTCTGGTGTATCCGGGGCATTTCTTCGCTACCCGGACCTGGGCTGATGATGCGGCGGGGAATACGCCTCCGCGGTACGATTTTATTTACGCGTCGCCGGCGATGTTCGGGCGGGTGAAGAATGCTATGATTCTTAATGAGAGTTGGACTAATATGGTGTGGGAGAGGAGTAATTACTATAACTCTTCCGACCACCGGCCTATTCTCGTTGATTTTTCTTTATAGCAAGATACTGATAAACAAGCTGTTCGTTTAGTTTCCGTCAACAGCCAGTGCCTCCAGGGCCCATAAAACTTGGGAAAAGGGCCCTGGAGGCACTGGCTATTGACGGAGTCTGTAAGACTTGGGAAAAGGGCGCTGGAGGGATACTGCTGTTCCAAGCCAGCTACATCATCCAGGCGGACATATCTTCGCCGGCGGCAAGGCCTTCGCGGATGCGGGTGGAGGATATGTCCACTATGGGGGCGTCGATGATGTCGATTTTGTACAGGTGCTCTATGTCTTCGAAGCCTACAGTGCCCGGAGTGTCGTGAACGGCTGCTGGGTCGAGGGTGTAGGCCGAGGGTAGGGAGAGCATCTTGTTGTACATATTCTCGCGTATCTTGGGCAGGTCGAAGCCTTTGCGTGGATATACGGCCACTCCGTACTCGCTGAGGATGCGCGGGGCGTCTCTCCAGCGGAGCATATTCTCGAGATTGTCGGCCCCCACCACCAGGGTGAATTCGTTTTCGGGCTCGCGCCTGCGCAGTGCATCTAGGGTACGTATGGTGTAGTGTGGCGGATCCATCTGCAGCTCGATATTGTCAACCCACACGTGCAGCTCGGGATGGCGGCGCACAGCATCGATTGCCGCTCTGTAGCGCCTCTCGCCCGAGAGTGCCTTTGACGGGTCTTTGAAGGGGTTCTGGGGGGATATGACCAGATAGACCCAGTCGAAGGAGCGCTCGCGGGTAAGGTACTCCATTATGGCCTGGTGCCCGATGTGCAGAGGATCGAAAGAACCGGAATAGACCGCTATTCTCATAAGATAATGCCGCTGATGCTTATGTTTCGGTGATGCCGAAGGTAGTGGTTTTTTACCAATCATCCAAATCTTTATGTATCTTTGCAATCTATGAACGTAGCCGTCCTGGGCGTGGGGAACCGCGCGCGCAAGTATCTCAGCTGCCTTCCGGAGGGAGTGATGGTCTGCTGCCTGGTGGAGCCGGAGGAAATCCGTCTCAGGCAGGCCGCTGCGCGTTTCGGAGTCCCTCCTGAGGCTTGCTTCAGTTCCGCAGGGGAGTTTTTCGCAGCGCCCCTTCCGCACATCGATGCGGCGATAGTAGCGGCCCCCGACAGGCTGCACGTGCCCCTGTCGCTGGGCTGCGTCGAGAGGGGGTGGCACGTCCTGCTCGAAAAGCCGGTCGCCGAAGACGAGAGTGGATACCGTCTCCTTATGGAGGCTGCCGGCAAGGCCGGAGTGCACGTCGGCGTGTGCCTCGAAATGCGCCTGCATCCGTACTTCAAGCGTATCCGCGAGCTTTCCGTCCGTCTGGGACGCATCGTGAGCATCGACCACACCGAGCATATCGGCCCGGACCGTATGGCGCATACTTTCGTGCGCGGACTATGGTCGCAGAGCGAGGTGTCGGGGCCCATTTTCCTCTCGAAGTGCTGCCACGACGCTGACTTCCTGCTGTGGCTTACCGGGTCGCACGGCGTAGGTGAGGTCAAAAGTTCCGGCTCCCTGACTCTGTTCCGTAGCGACCGGGCGCCCCTGGGAGCGGCAGAGCGCTGCATCGACTGCCGCCTGGAGCGCAGGTGCCCCTATTCTGCGGTGGACCTGTACAGCAGAAGGGGAGAATGGATAAGCGGCTTCGATGTCCCGGAGGGTCACACCCTAGCCGAGGTTATCGGGCGCGAACTCAAGACGGGACGATACGGCCGCTGCGTGTATCATTGCGACAACGATGTATTTGATACCCAGTTGGTCACGGCTACTCTGGACGGAGGCCTGCATCTGACTATGCGCCTGGAGGGCACCAGTGAGCGCGAGGGAAGAAGCACGCGGATAGTTGGCGCCAACGGCGTGCTGGAGGCTGACGGAGGCCGTATTAAGCTGATTCTTAACGATTTGTCCAACCCTGTAGAGGAGGATTATTCTGCCCTTAACGATGCCCCGCTCCACGCTGGTGCCGACGCTGCTCTGGTGCGTGATTTCTTCGAGAGCATAGCGGTGGGCAGGGAGCCGTCGGCATCGCTCCGCTCTGCATTTCCCGGGCATTTGCTTTGTTACAAAGCGGGGCTCTAAAAGTTTGTCTAGTCGGGACTAATTTATTATATTTGTAGATTGACGGCCGTATGGACCGCCAAGCCTGCAGTATCAGTGTATTAAAGTCATCAGCAATATGAAAATTACTCGATTCTTTGTTATTTGTGCCGCTCTGGCAGCACTGCTATCCTCGTGTGCTCAAGACAAGGGTATCATCCGTATTCCCACGCCTGCCCGTCCCGCAGGGCAGCAAGATATGATTCAGTTCCGTGCTGAGCCTATTGAGAATGTAGGTGTTGGAATAGTGGGCGTAGGCGACAGGGGCAGCGGAGCGGTTGACCGCCTCACCTATGTCCCCGGCTGCCACGTTGCCGCCGTGTGCGACATCGAGCCGGACCGCGTACAAAAGAATATCGACTTGCTTGCATCGCGCGGCCAGCAAGCCACTCCTTATTCGGGCTCGGAAGATGCTTACAAGCAGCTTTGCGAGGATCCTTCGGTGGACCTTGTGTACATCTGCACCGACTGGCTCCACCACGTTCCCATCGCCCTGTACGCAATGGAGCACGGCAAGCACGTAGCAATCGAGGTGCCTTCGGCCGAGACCTTGCAGGCCTGCTGGGACCTGGTCAACACCTCCGAGCGCACGCGCCAGCACTGTATAATCCTGGAGAATTGCTGCTATGATTTCTTTGAACTTACCGCCCTTGCAATGGCTCAGGCCGGAGTGTTCGGCGAGGTCATCCACGCCGAGGGCGCTTACAATCATAACCTCGATCCCTTCTGGGACGGCTACTGGCACAATTGGCGCCTCGACTTCAACCAGACTCATCGCGGCGACCTGTATCCTACCCACGGTTTCGGCCCTGTGTGCCAGGCGCTTAACATTCACCGCGGCGACCGTCTCACCACCCTCGTTTCTATGGATACCGATCCGTTCAACGGCCCCAAACTCGTTGAGAAGCGTACCGGCAAGCCCTGCACCGACTTCCAGAACGGCGACGTGACTATGACTATGCTCCGTACTGCCAAGGGCAAGAGCATTCTCATCGAGCACGACGTTATGACTCCCAGGCCTTACGACCGTATGTATCAGCTGGTGGGCACCGACGGTTATGCCGGCAAGTATCCCGTAGAGGAGATATGCCTCCGTGCCGAGATGCCGGAAGAGGTTAACTATCAAGACCTTGACTTCGAGAAGGTTTACACCGGAGCGGAGCTTGAAGAGCTTATGGCCAAGTATCCCAATCCTATCCTCACTCCTGAGCTCAAGGCTATGGCCGAGGAAGTCGGCGGGCACGGCGGAATGGACTTCATTATGGACTACCGCCTGATGTACTGCCTCAATCACGGCCTGCCTCTGGATATGGATGTGTACGACCTTGCAGAATGGTGCTGCGTTACCGAACTCAGCCGTATCTCTCTCCAGAATGGCTGCAGGCCTGTTGAAGTCCCCGACTTTACCAGAGGCGCCTGGGACAGGGTGGACGGTTTCAGTTACGCATTCGCAGAATAATAATAAGCGGTCAACTTGACCGCTTATTGTTTTTATTCCATACAGGACTTAAAGAACTTCACCCACTTGCTTTGCCAGTCGCCTGGTATCTCGTGCTGCATAGTAGGGTAGAAGTAGTATTGCTTGTTGGTGCTCAGCAGATTGTTGTAGGGAGCGATATTGGTGTGAGGCGGACACGTGCCGTCCTGAAGTCCGCTGCAGGCTATTACAGGGCAGGAAATGAGGGTGGCGAGGTTCTTGGTGTCGAAGTACGAAAGGAAGGCGAACATAGCAGAATCGTCCATCGATCCTTTGTTCTTGCGGGCAGTGTCGCCCGGCCACGTGACAATCTCGAAGTAGTCGCGAAAATCGCCCATAAAAGCGACGCATGGAGCTATTGCCCGAAGCTTTATGTCGCTCAACGCGGCGCAGGCGTAGCTGAACGCCCCGCCCTGGCTGGAACCCTCGGCAAAAACATTGTTCATATCGCACTCCGGACGGGTAGCAAGGAAGCGCACAGCCTGTACGCAGTCCATATAGGCGCCGCGATAATAGTACGAATCTTTCTTGCCGAAGTTATATGCAAACCAGTCGCCGTAGATATTGACAAAGTCGCCTTTACCGTCCTCGGCGCGCAGCGATGCGGGACGATTGTTGATCATCTGCCCACGGTTGGAGAAATAAAGCTCCGCCCACTCCTGCGAGGAGCCGCCGGTGGGGCAGGAAAGCTTGGAGGGCTTCTGGCTGTCGTATCCGAAGAAGTGGACTATCACAGGGTGCTTCTTGCCGTCCTGGGGCTCGAGATAATAGCCCCGGACAGTCACGGGCTCTCCTTCCAATCCGTCGGGAACAGACTGCATCTCAACCAGATACACCTTGCGGGACGCCGAACTGTGGCTTTTGATTTCGGTGAGTTCCGCTTTCATATCGATGGCGGCAAGCTGGGCTTTGGCGTCCTCCCAGAAACTGTTGAAATCCGGCATCCTTTCGGGAGGGGAAAGAATATCTTCCGGCGAAATGCCGAAGACGACCGAACTGGTTTTTGAACTCTTAAGCTGAAGCAGCGCACGCTCGCCGTTAACGGTGGTGACGGCTTTGTAGAAGCCGGGATATAGATCTTTGTCCGTGGTTATATCAATATCTTTCTCACCGTTGGCGGGGATCTGGACTGTGCTTGTGACTTTGGTTACTGGCTCTTTGGTGTCGGTACTGAATTCAGTCTTGATTTCAGCGTCTATGGCTTTGTCATTGGGATTAACGACGTGGATTGTTATTACAGGCCTTTTCTCCCATATCATATCTCCGTTGACAATGACGGTCTGGGTCAGCGGAGAGGGTTCGACAATCTCTTCTTCAGGTTTGTCGGTGTTTGCAGGCTTGCATCCGGCAATTAATGAGAGGAAGACCGCCGCTGCGGATAAGCACTGATAGACTCTTTTCATAATGCCTTAGTTCAGCCCTGTGAAATCCAATCTGTAGATTGCACTCACGGAATTGTCTTCATCGCCGTCATCCAATCCTACCCAGACGCAGTTGTTTTTATGGTCCACGCATACGGATTCGTTATTGTGGATCATACTCACCGGGTATTCAGCCAGCACGTGAGTGAGCTCGGAGTCGAACACGAAGATCTTGTGCGTTTCGGAGTCGGAGACCCACAGCCAGTCGTTTACAGGGTCGTAGCAGAGCCCGCCTACCTCCACAATGCCGGTATAGACTTTCTTCAGGCTGATGGGGCCTTTGACCAAAGTTCCGTCTGTTTTGTAGAACCATACGTTGGCGCTTGACTGTGTGCCTACTATAAGGATGTCGTCTTTGTAGTAGGCGATACCTTCCATACCGCTGTTGCCGTATTTGCTGGCTTCCGGTACGGTAATTACCCTTTCAAACGTCGATGGCTTGTCGTAAGGAGCCTTAAGCCTGATTACGGAGTTTGGCTCGTTGGCTATGTACAGGTCGCCGGTCTGGGGGTGAATGGTAATGCCTTCCATATCGGCGGTCTTGTTCCAGAACTTGGTGACCTTGCCGTCGAAACTGATCTGCCCGAGCCATCCGCTGTCGCCTACGGTCCAGAGGGCCGAACCGTCGGATGTGAGGCAGAGACCTGAAAGCTCCGGGACCTCCTTTACATCAAAGCGTGTTATTTTGTCCAATACTGGCATCTGGGGCAGCTCGGGAGCGGGACCGGAATAGTCCTGGATCTTGGAACTGATGTCGCCCAGAGCGATGGCCTCGGAACGTTTGAGATCTACGGCAGAATCGTATGTGAAGATCTTAGGATAAGAATCGCCTTTGCGAAGATATATCCGGAAGCCCTCTTCCAAAGTCAGTGAGAAAGGGAAGTAGAGGGTGGCGGCGCCGTTTTTAAGGTCCTTGCGCAGGAAGTAGTCTGATTTACCGCGTGCATTCCTGAAATTATGGTCCTCGCTGTTGTTCTGGACGCTCCAGGTGCTGTATTTGACCATTTCCCACTTCTGTCCGCTGAACACGCAGCCGTCGAAGTCTCCGTTGACGGAGAAACTGATAGCTGCACACACGTGCTCGAAGTTGAAGGTGTCTCCCTTCAGCCAGGCGCACATCAGAGGGGCGTCGGTGTCGGTAAAATCGAAGGTGTCTTCCGTAAAGGTGCTCTCGGGATCTATAAGCCCGGCAGGCCAGGCGGCGTAGAAATCATCGGGCCCGAACACGCTTTCGGGAACCTTGTCCAGGGTAACCGCGGCTGTCTTTCCGTCGGGCGAAATATCTGATGCCTTGAGCTTTACTGTAATAGCGCCGGGATAGTAACCTCCGGTGACAAGAATCTCGTCACCCTCTTCCCACGCAGTTTTTCCGCTGCCATCAACGGAAGCCTTTGTGCTGAAATCGGAGATTACAAACTTGTAAACTCCAGGAGCGGGCTTTTCCTTTTTGGGTTCGGGGTTGTCTGGACCGTCAGGACCATCAGGAGTATGTTGATTGTTCGTGTTGGAGCAAGATAGCACCATAAGAACGGAACACAGGACGGGGAAGAGGTGACGTATTCTCATAAAACAGTTCAGTTAATGTTATTTGTCAGTTACGATTTCGAGCATATTACCCCAGCCCTGGGCATTGTCGTCGGTAATTGCTGCGTTGGGCAGGTTGGATAGCTCAGACCATTCGGCTCCGTAGAAGCGCAGTCCGGTCTGGAAGATGTCTCCCATAGGTTTGGGCTCTGAACTGCCGGCTGCTGCGTTGTTGAAGAGCTCGCGGGTCAACATAATTTCGAACTTGTTGCCGTTGCCGGCACCCATTGTGAGACCCTGTCCGCCGTTCATTATGGTAACCCATTTTTTGTTTATCCTCTGGTGGAGGGTAGCATCGGCAAAAGTGTCCCATTTTCCGTCCTGTGCCAGAGTGCCCTCGATGATGAAGTCATAGCACTGGAGATGATAGTTTTCATAGCCGGATGTAAATTCACCATCGGTGTTGAGGTTGATTCGCATATTGAGGGTGTTGGGGGATTCTTTGCCTTCGGAGTTTATGTAAGTGCCGACGGCAGATTCAAGGAGCTCCTTTACCTGAGCATTGTCGATTTCGAAATAGTAGAAGACAAAATCGGGATTGGCGTAAACGCGCATCTGCTTAACTGCATCCCAGGGGGAGTTGGGATCGTTCTTGGCTACAGCGACTTTTGAAGCATCGAGGGCCGCCCAGTCATCGAAATTGCCGTCAATGGTGATAGCGACCTGCTCTTCGGGATCATCGGGTCCGTCGGGTCCGTCGGGGGTATCGGGATCTTTGGGCGTGCAGGCTGCAAACATAAAAGCAGTGGCTGCGAGGAACAGTACAAATTTCTTCATAATACGTAATGTTTAAAGTTATTCACGACTTAATATCAGTACGCAGCTGATAGCGGCCACGATGCCGATAATCTGCGGTACCGAAGGAATGTGAGAGTAGAGTATGAGCGATATGATGCAGCTGATAACCGGAGCGCAGGCGTCGCCCAGCGGGGCCACTATCATAGCTTTGCCGTAGCGGTTGGCATAAACCAGGGTGAAGGCACCGATGGCGTTGAGTATCTGTATGCAGAAGGTAAGCCAGGGGCCGTTGAAGCCGTGGTTTATGGGCTGGCTGAAGTCGGTCATGGCAAGGGCTACCGGTATGAGCACCAGGCCGGAAATCGCCATGTACACGAATACGCTTTCGGCGTCGGGGGCATAGTTGTTGGCGAGTTTCATCACCAGGGCCTGCACGCCCCAGAAGATGAACACTACTGAGGCGAACAATATCCAGAGCCAGCTGGTGACCGACTCGTCGCTCTTGCCCGACAGCGAGAAGCACACCAGTGCCACGAAGGCAAGGGCTATTCCCACCGCGCCGAACTTGCTGACCCTCTCTTTGAGGAAGATGGCGGACAGGATTACGGTGATGATGGGGGCAACGGCAATCATAGGGATTACCAGATAGCCTGGACCGTACTTAAGTGCCTGGAATAGAGCGAGCTGTCCGCCGGCGCCCAAGAGCCCTACTCCCATTCCGAGGAGCACGCTCTTGGGGCGGACATCCAGCTTGAACTTGATATTTGCCAGCGCGAAGAGTGCACAGGGCACCATACTGATTGCCCACACCACGTAGGTAAGGGTGGCGGGGTAGTCGGGCTGGTCGGAAAAGGCTCCCCATATGCCCCAGGTGACCATTGTCACCAGGGCATACAGGAGCCAGTTATGTTTCTTTTCAGGCATTGGTTTAAGGGAGTGAAACTACCAGGGCGTCATTCCAGCGAGCAGGGGCGAAGCCTATCTGGGTTTCTTCGCCCATCCAGGATTCTCCAACTACGTACTGCTTGTTGGCATCCATACAAAGTGTGGCGGATGATCCGGAAAGAGCGCTGTAGGAGGAGCGTGCAATGGCAATCTCATAGCAGATATTACCTTTATGCTCTACATTGCTCTGGCCTACGAAGCCGGAGTTCCAGTTGATATAACGAGGTGCGTTCTTGTATTTGAGCCAGCTGTTGAATGAGTGAGCATATGGCGCAGACCAAGCCCAGTAGGCAGTGGATCCGGTGCCGTCGCCTATGTACAGGTGGGAATTGTTGGAGTAGCTGTAGCTGCTGTCATCGTACATGGCGTCCTTCTTTATCTCGAAATAGACGTACAGGTTGTCGGCGTCTGCCGTGGCCTTCAAGCACACGATTCCGTCGTAGCCCTCTCCCGTGTCGCCTGCTACGGAAGATGTAACGTTGTTCCACTCGATTCCATATGCAGAAGGGAAGCTCCAGGGAACTATTTCCGAGCCGATTACAGAAATAGTAATAGGCTGGATATGACCTTTCGAGAGCCCTTTTGCAGTGCCTGCTGTAGCTTTGTAGATTTGGTCGTCCGTCTCTGCATTATACAGCGTAATTATAGGTTGGAAACATGCAGCATAATATCTGACTGGAACATAAAACACAGCTGTCCCATCGGTAACACTGCTTGTAAATGTAAAGGTTTTGTCAACACCTTCGGCATATCCCTGATCAAGATATGTTCCACCTTCATTCCTAAGCAAGACATTGCCTGACAGTCTGTAGGTGGTTTGGTTTTCAACCACGAACTTAACCTTGGAAATTGAACTGTCTATGTCAGTGAACGTGAATTTATATGCTGCCCCAAGATGTTGGAATTCAAATATATTGCTGTCACTCCCAAGGGCATACATAGGAATGTTGGCAGAGAAGGATGATGCAGTATAGTCGGTAACAGCCGGAATGTTGAAGCTGATAGGGTATTTTGCAGCATCTGACTCTGTAAATCTGACGCTATGTGATCCGGCCGGGTATAAAGCCCATTTGTTTCCGTCGGTTCCGCCGATCTCATATCCTTCATCAATTGTGCCGCTGAAGTCGGCGGAAGCGCCGGCTCCGGAGGTATTGGTGAGCGTGAAGAACTTATTGTCTCCAGCTTCATTGTGGAATAAGACAGAAATGGCATCTCCTTCGCTCCAGGAGAACTTACCAGTGGAGGAGTAGTCAGTTTTAGTCTCTGCATCGGGAGCGGATGCTTTAAGGGTAAAGACATAGCTGCCCTGTGCGGGTTCTTCGACTGCCGCTTTGTTCTGGCAGGCTGCTACGACCGCTGCGGCCATAAGCAGGAGGGGAATGTAAAAACGTTTCATAACAGCAAGTCTTTAAGAACCGAAGAAGGAATCGAAATCGCTTTCTGCATCCATAGTTGCATCTGCTCCGGATGCGTTACCAATGCTAGTCGACTGCATAAGCACGGAGGCTACATTGATGGTGTAGGTCCGTAAGGTCGGGGAGTTGTAGATACTCTTTTTCATATCGTTAATTGTTTATGACTTAACTTAAGGAAGTGAAACCACCAGGGCGTCGGTCCAGCGTACGGGAGCAAAACCAATGGCATCCCAGGAACCCTGCCAGTTGCCGGCAGCATCGGTGTAAAGGCCTTCAACAGTCATACATACAGTTGCGGAGCTGCCTGCCAGGGCGCTGAGTCCGGAACGTTTGAAGGCAATCTCGTAGCAATAATTGCCGGTGTGCTCTACTACCGACTGTGCGTAATCGCTGTAATCGTAGGTGATGTACCTCGGGGCATTCTTGTATTTGAGCCATCCCTGGAGTTTGTTGAGATATGGAGCTTCCCAGGCCCAATGCTTTTCGTCTCCGGTTCCGTTGCCGAAATAGAAATAGCAGTGGTCGCTGTGACCGTAGCTGGCATCGTCGTAGAGGGCATCTTTCTTAATCTCGACATAGATGTAGATGTACTCGGCGTCGGCAGTCGCCTTCATATTGACTATTGCATCATAGCCCGCTTCGGAGTCGCCATTGACGGAGGCGGCTACCTCATTCCATTCAATACCATACTGTGAAGGGAAGCTCCAAGGCTTTGCATCGCCTGCCTTGATGTCGGGAAGGACCACCATCCTGGTAAGGAGGGGTTCATAAGTTGACGGCAGGAAATTGGCGGCGACTTTGCTGTAGAGCACATCCTCGGTAGCGGCATCGACGAGAGTAATCGAGGGTTTGAACCTCTTGTCCCAGGGGGCGAAAGGAATGTAGAACTCGGCGCAGCCGTCCACAACGTCCTCGGTTATAGCGAGTTTGCACTCGTTTGAGCCGAGACTGGCGTAAACGGGCTCCCAGTAGGAGACATAGCCGCCTTCTTTCATAGGAAGCTCGCCGGAGATGGCGTGGGTGTAAAGTTCTTCAAACAACAGTTTTACCTTGCTTGACTTGGAAATGCCGGTGAACTTGATCTTGATGATGGCGGCAGCAGGGTAGAAGGTAAATGAGGTCCCGCTTTCGTCGGCGGCTATCTTGGCCGAAAGAGGAATGTTGGTGGCTACGGTGCCGGAAAGGTCGTTTTCGGCAGGCATGTTGAAGGTTATGAGCTTGGTCTCACCAACATTGTACTTGTGAGCGCCGGCGGGGTAGAGGGCCCATTTTGCGCCGGTGTCGGAGGCGCCGATTTCATAGCCGCTCTCAACCATTCCGGCGAATGTGGCGGATGCGCCGTCAACAGTCTTTGTGCTGAATGTGAAGAACTTGTTGTCGGTGCCCTTGTGGAAGAGCACGGAAATCTTGTCCCCCTCGGTCCAGGCGAAAGTCTTGTCGCCGGCATAGGTGGTTTTGGTGCCCAGGTCAGCGCTTGCCGCGCTGATTTCATACTCGTAGAAAGAGGGCTGCTCGATGGCATCCTTCTTTGTGCAAGAAGCAATCACTATGACTGCCGCTGCAAGTAAAAACAGTTTGCGTGTCATAGCTTAGAAGATTGAATTAAAATCGCCGTCGGAAACAATCACCGGGTCTTCGAAGTTGGTACCGGTGCCACCGACTGAAGTGGACTGTGCAAGCATAAACTGGGGAACCATTTCCAGTTCATCCGCTTGAGGATTGATGTACTTTTTCTTCATATGATTGATTGTTAAGATTATAGTCTGAAGGAATAGAGCATGTTATATCCGGTGCTGGAATCCCACACACCCTCGTTGGCCAGGCGAATGGCAAAACGGGCGTCGGAAGAGATGCTGCTCTCCGGGTCGGGAAGGTAAAGATGAAGTTTGAGAGCTCCGGATGCTCCCGAAGGCAAGGTAATGCTCTTGCTGATGGTGACCAGGCCGTCGTCGGGGCCCCAGAAGCGGGGATTGGAGTCGAGGGCCCAGCTCTGAAGCACGCTGCCCGACGAAGTGGTGAGTACCAGGTAGGCCGTGCGCGGGTTCATCGGAGCTGCATAGCCCTTGTTGCGCAGATGCAGCGTCACCTGCATAGGGCTTCCAGCCTTGGCTGCGCCGAAGCTGCCGTCTTCCAGCACCAGGCGGTAGCCCAGTTCGCGGTCGATCTGCTCAAAGCAGCCCTCGCTCTTCCAACGGTCCAGAACATTCTGGTTGTAACCGTCGTGGAGGTAGGTCCAGTGGTATTTCTTAAGTTCGGCGAGCGTGCCGGGATTGCTGCCGTATGCTCCGCAGTGGCACTGGTCGGAGACGGCACAAGTCTCACCGCCCATAATGGTATAGCGGGTATCGGCAGCCCAGAAATTGCGTTCGGTATCGTTGCTGAAGGTGCCCTGGTCGGAGCTGCTGGCAACGAAACAGTCGTTGTGTGCTCCCACCCTTGCGGCTTTGCTGCCGTTGTGCGCGGTGGAGCTGTTAAGAGGCGTGCTGCCTACCAGCTTCATCTTGAACTTGGGTGTGCGTACCTGAACCTGCCGGTCGGCGGGCATTGCCTCCAGCAAGGCGTTCAGCACCCTTCCGCGCGGTGCGTAGTCGGCATCGGACGAGGGACTCATTATGAAGTTGCTGGTGTAGTACCACTCGCCCCAGGAGCCGATGAAACCAGCCTGAAGTACGAAGATGACGTCTTTGTAGGAGGTAAACAGCGGCTCGAGCTGCTCGATGTGGCGCATAACCCAGGCTTCGGTGGCATCCCAGGGCTTGTCGCTCTCGGCGTGGCCGTTCTTGTAGGCAAAGCGCAGAATGCATTTTACGCCGTTTGTCCTGAGGGCCTTGAAGTTGTTCTCGATTAGTTTGAGATATGAAGACGAAATGTCTGAGGCAATGAAGTCGGTAAGGTAATACTCCAGCAGCACCAGAGAACGCCCGGAGGTGCGCAGAGAAGCTAAGTAACTGGAGCTCAATGTGGAAGCCGATGCTTTTTTATACTCTTGCGCCTTGTAGAAGCCCCTTTCGGGATTTGCGAACAGGGCGTCGCTCTCGGTGTAAGTGACGGTAGTGGCTTCCGACGGCGGAAGGCTTCCGAGGTCGAAGGGCGGGACTACTATGATCTTCGACATAGTGGAGGTGTAGCCGGTGAAGTCCTTCTTGGCGCTTATGCTGCGGATCAGGCTGCCGCTGTCGGCATCGTATAGCGATATAATGGGTTTGAAGACGGGTTCCCAGGCCCGGAAAGGCACGTAAAAGACTGCCTCTCCGTTGCTGACATTCTCGATGAAACTGAGTTTCCTCTCTGCCGAACCTTCCTTGCTCCAACCCTGATCGAGGTAGATGTCGTTGTAACTGCTCTTCTTGATGGGAATGGAGCCGGAAAGCTGGTGGGTGTTCTGGTTCTCGATTTCGCACCTGACCTTACTTGCGCCCACGCCCGTAAAGGAGAATTTGTAAGTGCCGCACAGGCGCTTGAAGGAGTAGGACGCTCCATCTTCGCTCCAGGCGAACATTGGCACGAGGGCGTAGAAATGGTCGGAGACATAGTCGTGCGTGCCCGGCATATCGAAGACGGGGAATTCGCTGGAATAGCTGTGTTCTGCAGCCGGATACAGCGCCCACTTGGTGCCGGTGTCGGAAGCTCCCGCCTCATAGTCTGACTCGACCATTCCGGAGAAAGTGGCCGAAGCGCCGTTTACGCTTTTGGTGGTGAAAGTGAAGAACTTGTTGGTGCTGCCTTTGTGGAACAGTACCGATATGCGGTCGCCCTCGCTCCAGGCAAAGGATACGTCGCCCGCATACGTGGTACGGGTGCCGCTCTCCGCCGATGCGTCGATGGTGTATTCGTACCAGCCCTCTTCGGGCGCGGTTTCTACGCTCTGGCGCATACTGCATCCGGCAGCCAGGATGAGGGTTGCCAACAGCGATAATATGGGCAGCGAGGTTCTCATTTGATAAATGAACTTATGATGTTACTGAGTTCGCAATTCTCGACCGTTCCGCCGAAGGCTCCTGCCCCGGGACCCCAGACGAAGTAGGGGACAGCTATACCGTTGTGCCCGTCGTTGCCGAATTCCACTCCTATGCGCCCTTCGGCTATGTCGCCGTCCTGCAGTGTAAGTGCGCCGGTGGCGTGGTCGGCCGTCACTACGACGAGCGTATGTCCGTCTTTTTCGGCCCATTGGAGCACGTCACCTATGGTGCGGTCGAAGTCGAGCGTTTCTTCCATTGCAAGATCGATGCGGTTGGCGTGCAGCCAGTCGTCGATGCAGGACCCCTCAAGCATAGCCACGAAGCCCTTTTCGCCGCTCTCGGAAGAGAGCAGGTCAAGGCAGCGGCTTACCATATGGCGGTACAAGTCGCCACGTTCGGCGGCGACCGGCAGGTTCCAGTCCGACATCAGGCCGAGCACCGGCAGGGGAGCCGTCATCAACTGCTGCTCGTCGGAGGCGTAATTGTAGCCCTTGGCTTTCATCTCCTCCACTATGTCACGTCCGTCCTTCCTCTTGGGACCGAAATAGTCGCGTCCGCCGCCGGCTATAAAGTCCACTCCGCAGTCGAGATAGTCGGCAATGAGGGCGTCGGCGTTGTCGCGGCACTCATCGTGGCAGCAAAAGTCGCAGGGAGTGGCGTCCGCAAGGTGGCAGACGGTAACGCACCCGGTCTTCTTGCCCAGTTCCCGGGCCTTGGAGAGTATGGAATAGAGCGGAGTGCCGTCGGGGCTGCAGCCCACGTGGTCGATGGCGGTTTTCTGCCCGACAGCCAGTGCGGTGCCGCCGGCAGCAGAGTCGGTTATGAGGCTGTTGGTGCAGTATGTGCGCGACAGGCCCACTACCGGGAAATTGTCGATATTGAGTTTGCCGTGGTTGAGCACCCACGCACAGCTGATCTGCTCCAGGCCCATTCCGTCGCCTATCATCAAAATGACGTTGCGCACCTGAGCGTCTGCTGGAGGGGGAGTTACGCTGACTGTTTCGTACTGACCGGCGGATGTGTAGTACATCAAGCCGCCCTCCGGCTGCTTGCAGCAAGAGAGAATGGCACACAGGACAATCAGGCTTATGTTTTTGACCAGCTTCATAGCGTTTGGGGCGTTGCAAACTGCGGGGCTTCTCCCTCCGCTGAGTAAGGTATCTGCACTGTGCCATCAGCATCGGTAAAGAACCAGAAGGGGGCGGCTTCGAGTTCGAAAATTTCTCCCATACCTTCGGGTTTGAGGTATGTCCAGCCGGATGCTTCCGGAACCGGACCCCAGCCGAAGCAAAGGGCAATGTGCTCCGCCTCGGGGTGCTCGCCGGCCATAGCTGAAAGCGACTGCAGGCAGGTGCGGCAGTCGAGGTTGAGAACCAACCATAAAGTGGCCCCGGAGGCCTGGACGCCTTGGGGAAGCGTACATTTTGAGCCCGGGCGGTTGAACTGATCCTGTGCCGCCAGGGCCTGCAGGCGCTCCACCGTCTCGACGCTCAGGATACCGTCCCCGGCAAAGCGCTCTACCGCTTTCCTGAAAATATCGGGATTGCGGCAAGGCGAGAAGTAATTGTGGAATGCCGATTCTATCCAGTCGGAATAGATGTAGTACGATACTTCATCTTCTTTCATCCTCTCGAGCAAATCGTCCAGGGCCTTTGAAGCCTCTGCAGGCGGCGCCGCCACCAGAAGTTCGGCAAAGCGTGCAAAGCGGTCTTCGGCCTGCGTGTAGTTGTCTTCGGATACACGTATGCCGTCTTTCCAATAGTCGCGCAGACCTCCGCCTGCGTTACAAGCTGCAAGCAGAAGTACAATAGCTATATATGGAAAGAGCCGCCTCATTTGATTTCAAACAATTTGTTAAGTCCCGTAGAAGAGTCGTAAACGCCTTCGTTGGCCAGCGCTATGCTGTATTCCGGCCGTCCGGGGAGCAAGGGGTCGCCCAGGGATAGATAGAGCGTTCCCTTGGCACTTGAGGGCGTAAAGCTGGCGCTTACAACGTGCCAGCCGGGATGCCAGGTGCGAGGGTCGGAGTTGATGGGGAATTCCTGGGTCTTGCCGTCAGGGGTCTCCCACACAAGGGAGGCGTTACGGGGATTCATAGGAGCCGCAAAGCCTGTGTTATAGAAACGCAGGGTTACGCTGCAAGGCTTGCCGGCGGCCAGGTCTTCGGAGTAGAAGAGGTCGCGCATTACCAGCCGGTAGCCCAGGCGGGCAACAAACGTATTGTAGCAATTACTGGATTTCCAGCGCCTGATGACGCCGGTATGATAATCTTCGTTGAGGTAGGTCCAATGGTAGTCGACCATATCTTGGAGGGTCGCATTGCAGAGGCAGTACTCCGACTCTCCGCAAGTCTCGCCGCCCATAATGGTATAGCGGGTGTCGGCCTTCCAGAATTCGCGGTCGTTCTTTTCGTTGTCGAAGGTTCCGTAGTCGTTGACCGACGCCCCGAAGCAGTCGTTGTGGCCGGCTAGACGCGATACGGCGCTTCCGTTGTGGGCCGTTGCGGCTGTGATGGTGTCTTTGACGGACAGGCCGTACATACGCATCTTGAACTGGGGCGTGCGCAGCTGGATCTGCCTCGATGCGGGAAGTGCGTCCAGAAGCGCCTCCGTAAGCCGTTTGCGGGGCTGGTAGTCGGCATCGGTACGGGGGTCGAAACCGAAATGTGTGGTGTAGTACCACTCGCCCCAGGCGCCCACGAAACCAGCCTGCAGTACGAATATTACATCTTCGTTCTTCTGCAGCAGGGGCTTGAGCTGCTCGACGTGGCGGAGAACTACGGCGACCTCGGGATCCATAGTTTCGCCGTCGCTGTGGTGGTCTTTATAGGCGAAGCGCAGAATGCACTTGGCTCCGCCGTCCCTGAGGGCGTCAAACGTTGCCTGGATCAGATCGAAAAACGATTGGGAGATGTCGCCCTGCATAAAATCGGTCAGGTAGAAACCGATGTACCACAAGCTGTGGCCTTTTGCGCGCTCTGCCTTGACCTCGGACACCGCGGGAGCTACTGACGAAGAATTGAAGTCCCTGGCCCGGTAAAAACCGCGTTCGGGATTCTGGATGAGGCCCGTGGATTCGGTAAAGCTGACTTTTACGCCCTGCAGGTCTTTATGCGGAGTATCCGGCATTGTGGGACCAGATTCGATGGATTCGGCAAGGAGGGTGAAGCTGAGGTCTTTGGTTACCTCGGGATATATGCCGGAGGCGTCCTGGATGAAAGTAATGGTGATTTCCGTATCCCTCTCCGGAGCCTTGGTCTGGACTCTGTATTGACGCTTGCCCGATAGGGAGATGGAGGCGAGTTCGGGATTGCCGGACTTGAAGTCTATAGCCCCGCCGGACTTGCTCGAAATGCTCAGGGTAAACGTTGAATAGGCCTTTACTGGCTCCTCGGGAAGACCGGTCACGGTAAAAGCGGGATCGGCCTCCTCCTTTTCACCCTGGTTGCCGTTATTTGGAACGCAGGCGAAAAGGCAAAGAAGTCCCGTAATGAAGTACAAACAACGTTTCATTGGATCTACAGAGTGAAAGAATGTATCTTGTTATACCCGGTGTTCTGATCCCATACATTCTCGTTGGCAAGACGGATGGAATAATAGGGATTGCCCCGCAGGGTTGAGCAGGGGTCGGGAAGGTTAAGCCAAAGCGTGTATTCTCCGCTGAGACCGGAGGGGAGAGATATGCTCTGGTCCACGGTGGTTCTCTCTTCCGGCATCCAGTAGCGCGGGTCTGACTCCAGGGGCCACTTGCCGACCTCGGCACCGGAAGCATCGGTGAGGATAAGCTCGGCATCGCGGGGGTTCATCGCAGGAGCAAAGCCCTCGTTGCGTATCTTAAGGACTACACGGAAGTCTTCTCCGGCCTTAGGGGTCTTGGAGAAGAAGCCTTTGTCGAGGACGAATCTGTAGCCCAGACGGCGCTGGAGCTCCTCAAGGCAGCCCTCGGACCTCCACCGGGAAAGCACGCCCAGGTGGTAGCTTTGGTTAAGGTATGTGTAATGATTGGCGGCCATATCCGCCAGTACGCCGCGAGCCTTGGCGTTGTCGGCTTGCGGCTCGCAGTGGCAATATGCTGACAGACCGCATGTTTCTCCACCCATAATGACAAAAGCGGATTCGGATTCCCAATACGCGCGGTCTTTGTTTCCTGCAAATGTGCCTTGGTCGTTGGGACTGGCCAGGTAACAGTCGTTATGACCGCCAAGGCGGGCCTGGACAGTAGGTTTGTGGGCCGTGGCCCTGGTAAGGGTGTCGGTTGCTGAAAAACCGTACATCGACATTTTGAATTGGGGTGTGCGGAGCGAAATCTGCCGTTCGGCGGGAACCGCATCCAGAAGGGCGTCGACAATGAGTTTACGAGTCGGCGTGTCTTTGTAGTTTTCGGTGTAATACCATTCTCCCCAGCTGCCTATGAAGCCGGCCTGTACAACCATAATTACGTCGTAGTACTCCTGGAGGAGAGGTTTGATCTGGGCAATGTGCCTGAGTGCCTGGTCGGGGGTGGCGTCCCAGGGCTTGTCCTTTTCGGCGAATCCGTTGGAATAGCAGAAGCGGAGGATACATTTGCCGCCGCCGGCACGGAGCGAGGCAAAAAACTTTCCGATAACCTCGAGATAGTTGTCGGCGATGTCGGAATTGACGTAATCCGTGAGATGGAATTCCAACAGGTGGAGCGAGCGACCCTGCCTGCGGTTTACCTCGAATCCATCTGTCGAGATGCCGGATCTAGACGTGTTGTGAATCTCTACAGGAGAATAAAACCCCCGCTCAGGATTGGGGAAAATCTCATCTGTCGTCTGATAGCTTACAGAGTTCAGGCCGGGGTAATGATCGGCCGAATCGGGATTGCAAGCTATCAATAGAGGCAGTAACGCTGCGAACAGGGTCAGGAGTGATCTGCTGGATGATTTCACGGATTTCTTTTTTTTTAAGGCCATAGGCGGGAAACCCCTATGTGGAGCGCCCGCCCATAGCCAAAATGATAACAAAAATTACTTAACAGTAGTGATCTGCAGCGAAGGAGCAAGTCCGCCGGGGTTGTCGTCGGTGACAGCTGCGTTAGGCAGGACGCCCACGGACTCCCAGTCCAGCTGGATGTCGAAGCCGATGGAGAAATTGTCGGCGAGTTTGCCAAGAGGATACAGCTCGCGGGCAATGTAGAACTCATACTTGCCAGGTACGCCGGCACCTGCGCAGAGGCCTGCAACTGCGCCCAATTCTTCCCAGGTCCAACCGGTACCGTGGGTGTCGCCTATCCATTTGTGGCAACCGGGCTCGTATGAACCGACAGCTGTGCCGTCAGGATAGATAAAGCCTTCAAGCATAAGCTCGGAGCAAGCATCGCTGAACTCGTCGCCGTAGCCACCGGTGTCGGCTTTGCCGTCACCATTGATGTAGCAGTGGAAAGGAACGTGATCCACGTCGGGGACGGGGTTGGTCTGCTCCTTGTCCCACTCAAAGTAAACGAATACGTAAACCTCGTCGGCATAAACCTTTACAATCTTAAGAGCATTCTTCGCAGCGTCGGGGTTGCACTTTGCGGTAGCAACCTTGGAAGCGTCGAGTTTGCTCCAGTCGTCGAAGTTGCCGTCGATCTTGATGGGCTGTACGTACTCTTTCTCGTCGTCGGGGCCATCACCCTCATCATCGGGGTTGGCGGGCTTGCAAGCTACGAGAGCCACCGCTGCCATTGCAGCTAAAAGGAAATACTTTTTCATTTGCAAATAAAAAATTAAGTTAATAAAAAGTGATAATAAAATGGTTGTTCAATTGATAAGTACTATCTGGGGTTCTGAGGAATCCCGCTGGTGTTGATTTCGTCCAGAGGAAGCATCAGAGGGATGCGGATGTCGTTGGGCTGGATGATTTCCCAGTCGTGGCAACCGACATACTGGCGGTCCATAGGGAGCTGGTTGCGGAACACATCGAAGAAGCGGTGTCCTTCGAAGCAGAGTTCCATACGGCGCTCGGCAAGGACAGCGTCAAGGGCGGATTTGAAGCCCAGGCCCGCTATGTTCTCCTGGGTAAGGAGGTCGTCTCCGGAGAGACCTGCGCGCTTGCGGATGGTGTTTACGTCTTCAAGAGCTTTGGCAGTATCGCCCAGCTTGGCGTATGCCTCGGCGCGGTTGAGCACCACTTCACCCCAGCGTATGAACACGGGCGAGGTAAGCATGGCAAGACCGTCCTGGTAGCTGAACTTGGTGTTGAAGTAGATGGCATAAGAACCGCCCATATTGAAGCGGACGCCGTCTGCACGGTTGAAGTTGGG
>JAGCCX010000057.1 GCA_017651465.1 Bacteroidales bacterium | reverse complement strand
TAGAGCTCGGCGGCCATGTACTTCGGCAGACCGCACTCGTGCATGTTGAGCTCGGGGCCGACGACGATGACCGAACGTGCGGAGTAGTCGACGCGCTTTCCGAGGAGGTTCTGGCGGAAGCGTCCCTGCTTGCCCTTGAGGCTGTCGGACAGGGACTTGAGGGCCCTGTTGGACTCGCTCTTGACGGCGGACGACTTCTTGGAGTTGTCGAAGAGGCTGTCGACGGCTTCCTGGAGCATACGCTTCTCGTTGCGGAGAATCACCTCGGGAGCCTTGATTTCGAAGAGCCTCTTGAGACGGTTGTTGCGAATGATGACGCGGCGGTACAGGTCGTTGAGGTCGGAGGTCGCAAAGCGGCCGCCGTCCAGGGGGACGAGAGGACGGAGATCCGGCGGAATGACCGGAATCACCTTCATTATCATCCACTCGGGACGGTTGACGCCCTTGGACTCCTGGAACCACTTGACTACCTGGAGACGCTTGAGCATCTCGGTCTTGCGCTGCTGGGAGCTTTCTTCCGCCATCTTGGAGCGGAGCTCCTTGCCCAGGGCCTCCACGTCCAGCTCCTTGAGCAGGTCGTAGATACCCTCGGCACCCATCTTGGCCACGAACTTGTCGGGATCGGAATCGGACAGGTTCTCGTTGCCCTTGAGGGACTCGCTGCTGAGAATATCGAGATATTCGTCCTCGGAGATGAGGTCCATCTTGGCCACGTTGGGTTCGCCGCGGTTCTCGCTGGGCTCGTACTTACCCACGTTGACCACTATGTATTTCTCATAGTAGATTACCGATTCCAGCTTCTTGGCGGGAAGGCCCAGAAGAGCGGAAATCTTGTTGGGGGCGGACTTGAAGTACCAGATGTGGGCCACGGGAACGGTAAGGGAGATATGTCCCATCCTCTCGCGGCGCACCTTCTTCTCGGTCACCTCGACGTTACACCTGTCGCACACGATACCGCGGTAACGGATACGCTTGTATTTTCCGCAATAGCACTCGTAGTCCTTGGTAGGACCGAAGATCTTCTCGCAGAAGAGACCGTCCCTCTCGGGCTTGTAGGTGCGGTAGTTCACCGTTTCCGGCTTGAGAACCTCGCCGCAAGACCTCTCGGTGATATCCTCGGGGGATGCCAGCGAGATGCTTATCGTCTGGAAATTACTCTTGACCTTGGTTTCTTTATTGTTGAAAGTAGGCATAGCAATATCGTTAAATTATTCCAGGGTAACTTTAAGGCCGAGTCCGCGGAGCTCGTGGAGGAGCACGTTGAGCGATTCGGGGATGCCTGCCGGCGGCATAGGATCACCCTTTACAATCGCCTCGTAGGTCTTGGAGCGTCCGGTCACGTCGTCCGATTTGACGGTGAGGATTTCCTGCAGAGTGTTGGCGGCGCCGAATGCCTCGAGCGCCCACACTTCCATTTCTCCGAACCTCTGGCCGCCGAACTGGGCTTTACCGCCCAGAGGCTGCTGGGTAATGAGGGAGTAAGGACCGATGGAACGGGCGTGCATCTTGTCGTCAACCATATGTCCGAGCTTGATCATATAGATCACGCCCACGGTGGCAGGCTGATCGAAGAAGTCGCCGGTTCCGCCGTCGCGGAGCTGGGTCTTACCGAAGCGGGGAACGCCCGCCTTGTCGGTGTAGGAACAAATCTCGTCGATGCTGGCACCGTCGAAGATAGGAGTGCTGAACTTGAGTCCGAGTCTCCAGCCGGCCCAACCCAGAACGGTCTCGTAAATCTGTCCGAGGTTCATTCGGGAAGGCACGCCCAGAGGGTTCAGGACGATGTCGACGGGGGTACCGTCCTCAAGGAACGGCATATCCTCGCGGCGCACTATCTTGGCCACGATACCCTTGTTTCCGTGACGTCCGGCCATCTTGTCACCCACGGTGATCTTACGCTTCTTGGCGATATAGACCTTGGCAAGCTGCATAACGCCGTTGGGCAGTTCGTCACCCACCTTCATCTTGTCGATTTCTCTCTTGAAGGCGGCGGCTTCCGTCTTGTAGGTGATGCAGTAATTGTTGATAAGGTCGCGTATCATAGCGTTGGTGTCCTTGTCGGAGGTCCACTTGCTCGAGTTGATGTTCTGGTAGTCGATGCTGCGCAGAATCTCGGCGGTGAACTTCTTGTCCTTGGGCACTATCTCAACGTTGTACAGGTCGCTGATACCGGCGCTCTTGCGGTTCTCGGTAAGCACTGCGAGCCTTCCCACCAGATCCTCGAGGAGCTTGGTGGCCTTGGCGTCGAACTCCTGCTGACGGAGCTCCAGGCGGGCCTTCTGGTCGGCCTTGGAAGCGCCTCTGCGGCCGCTTTCCTTGGCGAGCTTGGTGTAGAGGGCGGTGCCCACTACGGTGCCGCTCAGCGAAGGATTGGCCTTGAGGGATGCGTCCTTGACGTCGCCGGCCTTGTCGCCGAAGATAGCCTTGAGGAGCTTCTCTTCGGGTGAAGGGTCGCTCTCGCCCTTGGGAGTGATCTTACCAATCATAATGTCACCGGGCTCGATGTGGGCGCCGATGCGGATGATACCGTTCTTGTCGAGGTCTTTGGTTGCGTCTTCGCTGACGTTGGGAATGTCGGAGGTGAGCTCTTCCATTCCGCGCTTGGTGTCGCGCACCTCGGTCAGGTACTCATCTACGTGGATGGAGGTGAGGATGTCCCACTTGACCATCTCCTCGGACAGCACGATGGCGTCCTCGTAGTTGTAACCCTTCCAAGGCATAAACGCCACCTTGAGGTTGCGTCCGAGAGCAAGCTCTCCGCCCTGGGTTGCATAACCTTCGGTCAGGACCTGTCCCTTCTCCACCTTGTCACCCTTGCGCACGATAGGCTTGAGGTTGATAGTGGTGCTCTGGTTGGTCCTGCGGTATGTAGGCAGGGTGTAGATAATCTCTTCGGGTGCGAAGGAGACGAATTTCTCGTCGTCGGTGCGGTCGTACTTGATGCGGATTTCCCTGGCATCGACATAAGTCACCTCTCCCTTGCGCTCGGCAATGTACTGGGTGCGGGAGTCGATACAGACCCTCTCCTCCAGGCCGGTACCCACGATAGGGGCCTCGGGGCTCAGAAGGGGAACTGCCTGACGCATCATGTTCGCACCCATCAAGGCGCGGTGTGCGTCGTCGTGCTCCAGGAACGGGATGAGGGATGCGGCCACCGAAGCCATCTGGTTAGGGGCCACGTCCATATAATCAACCTCTTCCTTGGAAACCACGGGGAAGTCGGCCTCCATACGGCACTGCAGCCTCTCGTCGAGGATGTTGCCGTCGTCGTCCATTTTGACGTTGGCGAGGGAGACGAGCTTGTTCTCCTCTTCTTCGGCGCTCATATAGTGGCATCCGGCAGCGGTCAAGTCCACCTTTCCGTCTTTTACGTCGCGGTAGGGGGTTTCGATGAAACCGAGGGCGTCGATGCGGGCATAGACGCACAGCGACGAGATAAGACCGATGTTAGGACCTTCCGGCGACTCGATAGGGCAGAGGCGTCCGTAGTGCGTGTAGTGCACGTCGCGGACCTCGAATCCTGCACGGTCGCGGCTCAGACCGCCGGGGCCGAGTGCGCTCAGACGCCTCTTGTGAGTGATTTCTGCAAGAGGGTTGGTCTGATCCATAAACTGGCTCAGCTGGCTGGTGCCGAAGAAAGAATTGATAACGCTCGACAGGGTCTTGGCGTTGATAAGGTCGATGGGGTTGAACTGCTCGCTGTCGCGGACGTTCATCCTCTCCCTTATGGTGCGGGCCATACGGCTCAAGCCCACGCTGAACTGGTTGGCCAGCTGCTCGCCCACGCTGCGTACGCGGCGGTTGCTCAGATGGTCGATATCATCGACGGTGGCCTTGGAGTTGATGAGCTGGATGAGATATTTGATAATCTCGATGATGTCCGTGTTTGTGAGGACACGCACATCGGGCCCGATGGTGAGGCTGAGCTTCTTGTTGAGGCGGTAGCGGCCCACGTTGCCCAGGTCGTACCTCTTCTCGGAGAAGAACAGCTTCTCGATGACGTCCCTTGCCGTGCTCTCGTCCGGAGCTTCCGAGTTACGGAGCTGCTTGTAGATGTAGTTGACAGCTTCCAGCTCGGTGTTGGTGGGATCTTTCTGGAGAGTGTTGAAGATAATTGCGTACTCGTTGGAGCCTACCTCGTCCTTCTGGAGGAGTATGGATTTGCACTCCGTATCGGTAATGGCCGCGATGGTGTTGTCGTCGAGAATCTCGCCGCGCTCCACGATGGCCTTGGTACGCTCGATAGGGATGATTTCGCCGGTATCTTCGTCCTCGAAATCCTCCGTCCAGGTCTTGAGCACCTTGGCTGCGAGCTTGCGCCCGGCATTGGCCCTCAAAGTCTCCTCGTTGTTCTCTACCTCGTCCGCCAGGTCGAAGATGTCGATGATGTCCTTGTCGGAGTTGAATCCGATGGCCCTCAGGAGGGTGGTCACGGGCAACTTCTTCTTACGGTCGATGTAGGCGTACATCACGTTGTTGATATCCGTGGCGAACTCGATCCAGGAACCCTTGAACGGGATGATGCGCGCCGAATAGAGCTTGGTTCCATTGGCGTGCATACTCTGGTCGAAGAATACGCCCGGAGAGCGGTGCAGCTGCGAAACGACGATGCGCTCCGAGCCGTTGATTACGAAGGTTCCGCCGGGGGTCATATAGGGGATGTCACCAAGATAGACATCCTGGACCCTGGTGTCGAAATCCTCGTGCTCAGGATCCGTGCAGGAAAGCCTGAGTTTTGCCTTGAGCGGGACATTGTAGGTGAGTCCGCGCTGCAGGCACTCCTCGATCGAGTACTTGGGAGGATCTACGAAATAGTCGATAAACTCGAGCTTGTAGTTGTTCCTCGTGTCCTCGATGGGGAAAATCTCCTGAAAAACCTGGTAGAGACCCTCGTTCTTTCTGTTTTCGGGGGTGGTCTCAAGCTGGAAAAAGTCCTTGAACGACTTGAGCTGCACCTCCAGAAGGTCCGGGTACTCCAGGATTTTAGAAGTTGCAAAGTTGATGCGCTTTGGGGCTGTCTTTTTTGACATATTTTGGTATATATGGAGAAAAACTTAAAGACGGAAAAAAGGTTTAGAGCCTGTTAACCCCGGCTCTAAACCTGTTTGTTCCCTAAGCAGCAGGGAAGAGGCGGATTTATTTAATCTCAACCTCAGCGCCGGCTTCCTCGAGAGCTGCCTTGAGGGCCTCGGCCTCTGCCTTGGAAATTTTCTCCTTGATCGTGGAAGGAGCACCGTCAACGAGATCCTTAGCTTCCTTAAGTCCAAGTCCGAGCTCGGTCTTGACGACCTTGATAACATTAAGCTTGGCCTGACCGGCGGCTTTGAGGATAACATCGAATTCGGTCTGCTCTGCCTCGGCGGCTGCACCTGCACCGGCGCCTTCTGCTGCAACAACGACTGCTGCGGCTGCGGGCTCGATACCGTACTCTTCCTTGAGGATCTTCGCGAGTTCCTGAACGTCTTTTACAGAAAGGTTTACCAACTCTTCTGCAAGGGCTTTTACATCTGCCATAATTGTTTATTTTTTAAATTGTTAATATTTACTATTCAGTTGCAGTCTCTTCTGCGGCGGGAGCTGCCTCTGCGGCTGCAGGGGCCTCCTCGGCTGCAGGAGCCTCGGCTGCGGGAGCTTCTTCGACTGCGGGAGCCTCTGCGGCGGCGGGCTTTGCAGAACCGACTTTCTCGTCGTCCGCCTTGCCTTCCGATGCGTTCTCGAGTCCGGAGATAATCCTCTGGATAGGAGACTGCAGGAGGGCGATGATGTCGCCGATGAGTTCTTCCTTGGTCTTGATGCTTGCGAGCTGGTCCAGTTTGTCCTCACCGATGAAGACACAATCCTGAACATATGCGCCCTTGACGACAGGCTTCTTGAAGCCTTCCCTCTGAAGCTTCTTGATGAGCTTTCCGGGAGCGGAGGGAACCTCCGTGTACATAATGGCGGTGTTGCCTACGAGGGTCTCGCCCAGAGACTTCATATCCTCGTTGTCGCTAGCGTTCAGAACGTGGGCGAACAGGGTGTTCTTGACCACGTTGAGTACGATACCAGCGTTGAAGCATTCGCGACGAAGCTTGCTTGTCTGCCCAGCATTCAGTCCGGCGATATCCGTAATGTAGAAATTAGGATACTGCTTGAGCTGTGCTGAGATGGTTTCAATAATCTGACCTTTAAGTTCCTTTTTCATAATATTGAATTTTTACTCAGCACCGTTGAGGAATGCCTTGAGATCAACTTTAATACCGGGGCTCATTGTAGAGCAGATAGCTGCGCTCTTCATGTAAGTGCCCTTGAGAGCCTGAGGCTTAAGTTTGGAGATGGCGTTGAGCACCTCGGCAGCGTTCTCATAGAGCTGCTGGGCGGTGAACGACACCTTGCCTATGCCCGTGTGGATAATACCGGTCTTGTCGACTTTGAAATCGATCTTTCCGCCCTTCACTTCCTTAACCGCAGTGCCGATCTCCATAGTAACGGTACCGGTCTTGGGGTTAGGCATAAGGCCGCGGGGTCCGAGGATCTTACCGAGGGCACCGACTTTGGCCATAACGGAAGGAGTACAGACGATGACGTCAACGTCGGTCCAACCGCCCTTGATCTTCTCGATGAACTCATCGAGGCCCACGTAATCGGCGCCAGCGGCCTTGGCCTCGGCCTCCTTGTCGGGAGTACAGAGAGCAAGTACGCGGACCACCTTACCGGTGCCGTGAGGGAGGGTGACAACGCCACGGATCATCTGGTTGGCCTTACGAGGGTCAACTCCGAGGTTCGCGGAAAGCTCGACGGTAGCGTCGAACTTGGTATATGTGACATCCTTTACAATCGCGCACGCTTCGCTGAGCGAATATGCCTTGGTGTGGTCGAACTTGGCCACAGCGGCTTTCTGATTCTTTGTTAACTTACTCATAATGCACGTGATTTAAAGGTCCTTGGGGAATTCACCGGTGACGGTGATACCCATACTTCTTGCTGTTCCGGCAACCATTTTCATTGCAGATGCAAGGGTGAAACAGTTGAGGTCCGGCATTTTGCCTTCGGCGATGGTACGTACCTGATCCCAGGTAACGGACGCCACCTTCTTGCGGTTAGGCTCACCGGATGCAGTAGTAATCTTGGCTGCTTCCTTGAGAGATACCGCTACCGGCGGCTGTTTGACTTCGAACGTGTAGGACTTGTCCGAATAAACGGTAATGACCACAGGGAGGATCTTGCCTGCCTGGGCCTGCGTGGCTGCATTGAAAGCCTTGCAGAAGTCCATAATGTTCAAGCCTTTGGAACCGAGGGCCGGTCCTACCGGAGGTGCAGGATTTGCGGCTCCGCCTTTGATCTGGAGCTTAATAAATCCGGTAACTTCTTTTGCCATAATGGAATCTTATTCTTTTGTTACTTGTGTAAAATTGAGTTCGAGCTGTGTCTTGCGTCCGAAGATGACGACGATGACCTTCATTTTGCTGCGATCCTGCAGGATTTCGTCCACCGTACCGTTGAAGCCGCTGAACGGGCCGTCCGTAATGCGGACCGACTCGCCCACCTCGTAATCTACGATGGTCTCGGCTGCGCTGTCGATGTTCTCGTCCTGGACTCCGAGGATTCGCTGCGCCTCATCCTCACGGATGGGCACAGGAACTCTCTCGAACTGGGTTCCGCTGGTGGCACGCTTCTCGGTAAGGAAGCCGGACATACCGGGGACATTGTTGCGGATGATGTTCTCAAGCATAGCGGTAAGCTCGGCCTGTATGAGTACATAGCCGGGATAAAGCAGCTTGTCGACTGCTTTTCTCTTGCCGTTCTTGGTCACTATTTCCTTCTTGACCGGCACAAGCACCTGGCCAACGGTATCTCTGAGACCGTTGCGATCGATTTCTTTGTCCAGGTATTCCTTGGCCCTTTTCTCCTTGCCGCCCGCTGTACGCAGGACGTACCATTTCATTTCGCCCATTGGAGTCGCGATATTGTTACAAAGTGTAGATTAGCGTCATCAGCTTCTGGAACGCGAAGTCCACGGCCCAGAGCACGGCTGCAAGAATGACCGTAGTAACCAGCACCAGCAGGGCGGAGCTCTGAAGCTTCTCCCAAGTGGGCCAGGTGGTCTTCTTGGTGAGTTCCACGAAGGACTCTTTGCAGTAGTTGATTAACTTTCTCATTTTTACATTTAATGGATGCCGTGAAATGGAAGCTGGGGACGCGGCATCTGTTAAACATTATCAAGTCGTAACCCTTGATATTGGCAGGGGAAGCAGGATTCGAACCCACATCGACGGTTTTGGAGACCGCTGAACTACCCTTGTTCTATTCCCCTAAAAAGCGGGCACGCCCTAAAGCTGCCCGCTTGGATTTATTGCCGGAATTAGTCGAGGACCTTGATGACCTGACCTGCGCCGACTGTACGGCCACCCTCACGGATTGCGAAACGAAGACCTTCGTTAAGAGCAACGGGAGTGATGAGCTGGACATTGATTTCCACGTTGTCACCAGGCATAACCATCTCGACACCCTCGGGGAGGGAAATCTCGCCGGTCACATCCAGAGTACGGATGAAGAACTGGGGACGATACTTGTTGTGGAAAGGAGTGTGGCGACCGCCTTCTTCCTTCTTCAGGACGTAGATCTGTCCGAGGAAGTGGGAATGAGGCTTGATGGAGCCGGGCTTGGCGATAACCTCGCCGCGCTTGACTTCCTTCTTGTCGATACCACGGAGGAGGAGACCCACATTGTCACCAGCCTCGCCCTGATCGAGGAGCTTGCGGAACATCTCGACGCCGGTGACCACAGTGGTCTTGGGCCTCTCGTTGAAACCGACAATCTCTGCAGGATCGTTCACGTGGATGGTACCGGTCTCGATACGTCCGGTGACCACGGTGCCACGTCCGGTGATGGAGAAGATGTCCTCGATAGGCATCAAGAACGGCTTCTCGTTCTCACGTACGGGAAGGGGAATGTACTCGTCAACAGCGTCCATAAGCTCGAGAACCTTCTGCTCCCACTCGGGCTCTCCGTTAAGAGCACCAAGAGCGGAACCGCGGATAACGGGAGCGTTGTCGCCGTCGAAATCATACTTGCTGAGGAGGTCACGTACTTCCATCTCAACCAGGTCGAGCATTTCCTCGTCGTCAACGAGGTCGACCTTGTTCAGGAAGACAACCATCTTAGGAACGTTCACCTGCTTTGCGAGAAGCACGTGCTCGTTGGTCTGAGGCATAGGGCCGTCGGTAGCGGCTACCACAAGGATAGCACCGTCCATCTGGGCTGCACCGGTAACCATGTTCTTAACATAGTCAGCGTGACCAGGGCAGTCGACATGCGCATAGTGACGATTTGCGGTCTGGTACTCGATGTGAGCAGTGTTGATGGTGATACCGCGCTCCTTCTCCTCGGGAGCGTTGTCGATCTGGTCGAACGACTTGATTTCGCTCAGACCCTGCTTTGCCAGAACCTGGGTGATAGCAGCGGTAAGAGTGGTTTTGCCGTGGTCAACGTGGCCGATTGTGCCGATGTTGACATGGGGTTTGTCCCTTTTGAATGTTTCTTTTGCCATAATATTATGTAAAAATGTTGTTACAAATAAAAACCGGATTGCTCCGGTCTTGAGCCGATGATGGGATTTGAACTCATGACCTCATCCTTACCAAGGATGCGCTCTACCCCTGAGCTACATCGGCAACGTTTTGAGCGGGGTAGGAGAATCGAACTCCCATTTTCAGCTTGGAAGGCTGACATAATAGCCGTTATACGAACCCCGCTGGTAGGAAGATTCTCTTCCGCTGTGTGGGCAAGGATGGATTCGAACCACCGTAGGCGTGCGCCAGCAGATTTACAGTCTGCCCCATTTGGCCACTCTGGTACTTGCCCGAAAATAACCGCGATGAGCCGATGGAGGGAATCGAACCCACGACCTTGAGATTACAAATCACACGCTCTGGCCATCTGAGCTACATCGGCAGTATGTCAATGCCCCTTGTTTAAGGGACTGCAAAGGTAAGCATATTTTTCAAATCTCCAAACACTTTTGAAAGATTTTTTGTAATCCTTCGGTGTCCAGATTCCACTCCGAACGCTGGTGGGCTTGACTGTCCTGGGAGATGAATAAATCGCCTATGCCCACCGGTACTACTTTGACGCCCGGGGCGTGCTCGGCGACCCATTCGCTCACGGCTCCGAACAGGCCTCCCTTGAGGCTTCCGTCCTCCAGGGTCACAATGGTGCGGCAGCGTGAGGCGATGCTTTCGAGCAGCCCGGTATCGAGCGGTTTGACGTAGCGGAAATAGTAAACTCCTACCTTGCCGCCCAAGGCTTCTGCGGCCTCGAGAGCCCTGTTGACCACGGGTCCCGTGCCCACGGCCGCCACCTCGCCGCCTTCCAGGAGCGTGTCGGCCTTCCCGACCGGCAGCTCTTCCAGTGGCAGGTCTTCCCAGGCGCAGCCTTCCGCATTCCCGCGCGGGTACCTAATTATGAATGGCCCGCAGTCTTGCTGCAAGGCTGTGTACATCAGCTTTCGGAGTTCGTCCTCGTTGCGCGGGGCGCTAATCACCGCACCGGGGATGCAGCGCAGGGAGCTTATGTCGAACGCTCCCTGGTGCGTGGCTCCGTCTTCGCCCACGAGTCCGGCGCGGTCGAGGCAGAGGACCACCGGAAGGCGCGGCAGGGCCACGTCGTGTATGATCTCGTCGTAAGCTCGCTGCGAGAAGGTGGAGTATATGTTGCAGAAAGGTTTCAGGCCGCCCGCGGCGAGTCCGGCGGAGAAGGTGACGGCGTGCTCTTCTTCGATGCCCACGTCAAAGAAGCGGCCGGGGAACTCCTTGGCGAAGCGGGTCATTCCGCAGCCGGTGGCCATTGCGGGAGTTATGCCCACCACCCTGGGGTCGGCGGCTGCAAGTTCGCACAGCACTTTGCCGAATACGTCCTGGTAGCGGGGAATGGTGCGCGTCTGCGTCTTGCGCTCGCCCGATGCCGGGTCGAACTTGCCCGGGGCGTGCCATATCACAGGGTCGTTCTCGGCGGGGGCGTATCCCTTGCCCTTGACCGTGTAGCAGTGAAGGATGCGGGGACCGCGAATGTCGCGGAGCTTTAGCAGCGTATTCACCACGGAGTTTATGTCGTTGCCGTCGATGGGGCCGAAGTACCTGAAGCCCAGCGACTCGAAGAGGTCGCCGCCGGTGCGCCTTACGAACCACGACTTCACCGAGCGGGTCCAGCGTTGCAGCGTGGCCCTGAGGCGGCTGTCGCCCAGGCTGTGCCAGACTTTGTTCTTGAGCTTGTTGTAGCCGGCGCTGGTGGTCATCTTGAGCAGATGGTTGTGCAGGGCGCCCAGGTTGCCGTCGATGGACTGGTTGTTGTCGTTGAGGATGACCAGGAGGTCGGCCCTGCTGGATCCGGCGTTGTTCAAGCCCTCGAAGGCCAGGCCGCCGGTGAGGGCTCCGTCGCCTATGAATGCGACCGCCTTGCTGTCGAGCCCCCTTAGCTTTGCCGCTTCCGCGAGGCCCAGGGCTGCCGATACCGAATTGGAAGCGTGTCCGGCCACGAAGGCATCGTACTCGCTCTCGGCAGGGAGGGGGAATCCGCTGATGCCGCCGGCAGTGCGCAGATGCTTGAACTGCTCCCTGCGGCCGGTGAGTATCTTGTGGGCGTAGGCCTGGTGGCCCACGTCGAAAACTATCTTGTCCTTGGGGGTATCGAACACATAATGCAGGCCCACAATGAGCTCCACGGCACCCAGGCTCGAGGCCAGGTGCCCGGGGTTGTCGGAGCAGCATTCAATTATATAACTGCGGAGTTCTCCGCACAATTGCGCCAGCTTTTCCCGGTCGGTACCTCGCAGGTCGGCGGGCGAATCGATCTTGTTCAACAGTTCGTACATTCAAGACGCAAAATTAGTAAGATTTCCCGAAAAAGTTCTATCTTTGGAACCATTAAAAACATTAATGATTATGCCATCGTTGAATAAAGTTATGCTCATCGGTAACGTTGGAAGAGACCCGGAAGTACGTTACCTCGACCAGGGAGCCGCCCAGGGCGGCCAAAGCACTAAAGTTGCTACATTTACACTTGCCACCACAGACCGCTACCGCGACCGCAACGGAGAAGTCCGCGAGAACACCGAGTGGCACAACCTCGTACTCTGGCGCCAGCTCGCCGACCTTGCCGAGAAGTTCATCCGCAAGGGCAGCCAGGTTTATATCGAGGGCCATCTCCGCACCCGTTCATACACCGACCAGCAGGGTGTCAAGAAGTTCGTGACCGAGATCGTGGCTGATAACGTCCAGCTGCTCGGCCGCCGCGAGGGAGAAGGCATCCAGCCCGTCGCCGGCGGATATGCCCCTGCCGCAAGCGGCTATCAGAGCTCCCCGGCGGGCTTCCAGCCCCAGGGCGGATATCAGGCCCCTTCGTACCAGACCCCCGCATACCAGGCTCCCGCTCAGGGTCCCCAGAGTGACGGCTACCGCAAGAAAGACGCTTCCGCCCCTCTGCAGCCCGACTTCGGCGCTCCCGCCGCAGGAGACGACGACCTGCCGTTCTAATTGCTTTACCGCTGATAAAACGGGGCCGGAAGTCAAGCAGACTTCGGCCCCGCTTTTTTGTGGGATATGCTCCGAGGTGATTTTATTTGTAATCCAGTTTTTTGGCCGAGCTGCTCCGCAGCAGCAGCGACACCACTACCGCCACGCAGCCCAGGCCGATGAAGATCCACTCGGCCCTCACTGCCGCCTGCACCCCTTCGAAGGCGCGGAATATGCGTCCTACGAATATAGGAACCAACAGCATACCCATATTCTGTATCCAATAGATGAGCGAATAGGCAGTTCCGAGATTGCGCTCCGGCACTATCCTGGGCACGCTGGGCCACATTGCCGAGGGCACCAGCGAGTATCCGACGCCCAGCATAGCTATGCCGAAGTAGCCCCAGAACGGCACCCCCTGCGGGGCGAATGCTATCACCAGATGCGCCGCGAGCACCAGCACCGATCCGAATACCATCCAGAGCGTGGCTTTGCCCACTTTGTCCACCATAGCGCCGAACAGGGGAGTGAACACCACCGTGAAGAACGGGATCATCGTAATGACCCATTTGGCGCTCTCCAGTTCCATATCGAAGCGAGGAATCACTATCGAGGTGCCGAACTTCTTGAAACTGATGATGCAGCAGTAGAAGAATACGCACAGCAGCGATATGAGCAGGAACCTTCCGTTGGTAAGCAGGCGCCCGATATCGGAGAACTTGAACTTGTCTTCTTCCTTTACGGCGCCTCTTCCGGAGGCTATGCCGTGGGCCTTGTCAAAGCGGGCGTCCATAGCTACGAATATGCCCCACAGCAGCACGCCGGCCATAATGAGCGCGAGGCCGAAGGTGGCGGGACGCGCAGTCTCGGCAAGAGTGTACATCTGCCCGGGAGCCTTCTGCGCAACCAGGATCGGGGAGAGGATGAATGCGAGGGCGGTGCCCAGACGGGCCACTGCCACCTGCGCTCCCATTGCAAACGCCACCGGGCCGTCTTTGAACCACTTGGCGATGGAACGGGTGACCGCCACTCCGGCAATCTCGCTACCCAGGCCGAATATCATACAGCCCGCGTAGGCGATGAGCAGGGAGGTGCGGGGTTCCAGGCCGCTGCGCAGCGCCAGCACCACGGTAAGGGCGCCGATGGCCATAAGGCCCACGAATATGCTGCCCACTATGCGCACGCCGAATACATCCAGCAGGATGCCGCACACTATGAGCCCGCCGCAGACGCACAGGAAGCTGTAGCCTCCGGCGTAGAAGCCGTAGTCGGCGCTGTCCCATCCCAGTTCAAGGGCTTCGGGATGCTGGAATATCTGCGAGAGAGTGGAAAAGCAGTCGTCAAAAAAGTACGACGCAAACATTGGCACCATCAGGCAGATGAGTGCCAACCAGCCGATCTTCTTCCAGGACATATCAGTTCTTTATGTTAGGGAGTTCCAGGCCGTACCCCTTCTTGCGGTCTTCGGTCTTGAGCAGCAGGCTGAACAGGAAGGCCAGAACACCGAAGCTGGAGAATACGATCATCGGAACGGTGTATCCGCCGGTACCCTGGCGCAGCGAGCCGATGAGCATAGGTACGAGGCAGAGGCCGATGTTCTGTACCCAGAATATGAGGCAGTAGGCGCTGCCAAGGACCTTCTCGTCGATGATCTTGGGTACGCTGGGCCAAAGGGCCGCGGGCACCAGCGAGAAGCTCACGCCCAGCACCACAATGAGCAGCACCGCAAACCATTTGTGCGGGAAGAGCGGGAGCACGAAGGCAAAGCTCAAGTGGCACGCTATCATAATGACCGAACCCAGCATAAGCATAGTGGCGCCCTTGCCCACCCGGTCGAGGAAAATGCCGAGGAGCGGGGTGAGGCACATAGCCAGGATGGGGAAGCAGCTGAAGAGGCGGGCGGCGGTGGCGGCGTCCACTCCCAGGGTCTCCTCCAGGAAGTTGGGGGCGTACCTCTGGAAGGGGAAGATGGCGCTGTAGTACAGCACGCAAAGCAGGGCCACGATCCAGAACATCTTGCTCTTGAAGATGGCGCCCAGGTCGCTGATATGGAATTCGTCTTCCGGCGACTTCTCGTCGGTGGCCATTCCGGCGGCCACCAGTTGGGAGTCGAACTTGCGGTCCATAACTCCGAAGATTATGAAGTTGATAAGGCCGATGCAGAGCAGGGCGCCGCAGAACCCGAGCGGAGCGAGAATGCTGCCGCCGGCGGCATTGGAGATGATGGGGGCGATCCACATCACCGCAAAGACGCCCAGACGCGCGATGGCCATCTCGAGTCCCATAGCCAGGGCCATCTCCTTGCCTTTGAACCACTTGGCGAGGATCTTTGACACGTTGGTGCCTTCCATCTCGCAGCCGCAGCCGAAGATCATAAATCCCAGCGAGGCCATTTTGGCGCTGGCCGGCATCTCAACCCACCAGCTGCCAAGCCACTGGGCGAAGCCCGTGGTTTGGAACCAGTCGCTGATACCCACGAACTTGATGGCGGCGCCGGCCACCATCAGGCCTACGGACAGCACGCCGGAGAAGCGCACTCCCAGTTTGTCGAGTATAACGCCGGCCAGGATGAGAAAACCGCAGACGTTAAGTATGTATTCCGATGCTGCATATTTGCCGAACACGCTGCTGTTCCAGCCCAGGTCGCTCTCCACGAGCGATTTGAGCGGACTCATAACGTCCACGAACATATACGCGAAGAACATCATCAGCGCTACCAGCACCAGCACGGTCCACCGCGCCAGCGGCGAATCGTTCATCAGTTTTGCGATCTTTTCAGACATAACAGGGTAATTTATGAGGCTGCAAGATAGTAAAAAAATCCTATATTTGTATATTATGAGAAAGCTGTTCATAGCGGCCGCCGCAGTGCTGGCCATTGTTTCGTGTACCGACCGGGACGTGCGTTCAGTCCGCTCCCTGGCCGGCCGTGTGGTGGGCGGCAAGGGAGCCGCCGCATTCGTATTTGAAAAGGAGCCTTGTGACTCCGATTTCTTCGCCCTCTCTATGAGGGGCGGCAAGGTGCTGGTACAAGGCAACAATGCCCTGTCGATGGCGGTGGGCCTGAATTATTATCTCAAATATTATTGCAACATCGACTACGGATGGCTGCCTTCCTGCGGAACGGCGGAGCTTCCGGAGCGGCTCCCGGTGGTGGAAGAGCCTCTGCGCTGCCCGGCCCTTGTGGACAAGCGTTTCTTCCTGAACTACTGCACCTTCGGCTACACTATGCCGTGGTGGAAATGGGAAGAGTGGGAGCGCTGCATAGATTGGATGGCCCTTAACGGAGTCAATCTGCCTCTGGCCATTACCGGGCAGGAGAGCATATGGTACAAGCTCTGGACGTCTATGGGCCTGAGCGACGAGGAAGTGCGTTCTTATTTCACGGGGCCCGCCCATCTGCCGTGGCACCGTATGCAGAACATCGACCACTGGGGCGGGCCGCTCCCCAAGAGCTGGCTGGACGGCCAGCTCAAGCTCCAGCAGCGCATTGTGCAGCGCGAGCGGCAGCTGAATATGCGTCCCGTCCTGCCTGCATTTGCCGGTCACGTACCCGAGGGGCTTATGAGGCTCTATCCCGACGCACCCATAGACACGCTGGGCCAGTGGGCCGGTTACCCCGACGACTATCGCTGCCTGTTCCTTGACCCCTTGAGCGAGCTCTACGGGCAGATCCAGCAGAAATTCATCAGCCTCGAGGAGCAGTGCTACGGCACCGACCACATCTACGGGCTGGATATTTTCAACGAGGTTGATTCGCCGAGCTGGGAGCCGGAGTACCTTGCCCACGTGAGCGGCACGGTGTACCGGACCCTCCAGGCAGCGGACCCCGACGCAGTATGGCTGCAGATGGGCTGGATGTTCTATTACGACCGCCGGCACTGGACTCCCGAGCGGGTGGAAGCATATCTGGGCGCCGTTCCGGCCGAGAGGCAGATGATTCTCGATTACTTCTGCGAGAAAGAAGAAGTGTGGCGCCGTACCAATTCGTATTTCGGAGTTCCCTATATCTGGTGCTACCTGGGCAATTTCGGAGGCAACACTTTCCTCTCCGGCCCCTTCCACGAGGTGGAAAACCGCATTGCGCTCACCTACACCGAGGGCGGACAGAACTTCAGCGGCATAGGCTCCACGCTTGAGGGATTCGACTGCAATCCGCTGATGTACGAGTACGTGCTCGAGCAGGCGTGGAATCTGCCCGGGCGCAACTGGCCCGAGCGATATGCCGACAGGCGCTTTGGACGCGAGAATGCCTCCCAGCGCTCTGCCTGGAAGCTGCTGTGCGACAGCGTGTATGTCTGGAATTCCGGCTCCTTCCTGGGCTCTTACGCCGCCAGGAGGCCGTATATGGGCAAAGCTACCACCCACACTCACTCCGGCATACACTACAGCAACGCCACCCTCGGCAGGGCTATAGGCCTTATGCTCGAGTCTGAGGGGGGAGGTCCCGCCTGGGAATTCGATCTGGTAAATCTTACCCGCCAGTGGCTTGGAAACCTCAGCGCCGATATCTTCAACGAGTGGACCGCCGCCTATTCGGCGGGGGATGCAGCCGCATCGCAGGATGCCGCCTCCCGTATGCTGGAGCTCGTTGCCGATATGGATTCACTTTGCGCCACCCAGAGCTTTTTCCTTGCCGGAAAGTGGATTGCAGACGCCCGCAGCTGGGGTGCCGATCCGGCAGAGGCCGATTATTTCGAGCGTAATGCGCGTAATCTCATAACAACCTGGAGCGATGCCGGTATGACCCTTAACGACTACGCTCTCCGCGACTGGAACGGCGTTCTGGGCTCATACTCCCTGAGGCGTTGGGAAAGCTTCTTCGAGGCTGCGGCTTCCGGAGGCGAGGACTGGTACTCAGACTGGCTCTTTTCCGTCAAGGCCTTCGAGCGTGCCTGGGGGGAGGAGATGCAAGGGAGCTTTGCCGCCGAGCCCTCGGGCGATCCGGTTTCTGCCGTTCGCCTTCTGTACTCTAAATACTCTCGGTGATTACTGCCGCTGGCGGACGGCCTCGAAGAGGAGGATGGCGGCGCTGACCGACACGTTGAGCGAGTCGAGCGCCCCGAGCATAGGGATGCGGATGTGGGCGTCGGCGGCCTCACGCCACTGCTGCGTGAGTCCGGTGCTCTCGGTACCCATTACCAGGGCGGTGCCGCTGCGCATATCGCAATCGTAATAAAGCGAAGAATCCTGCAGCTGGGCCGTGAGTATGCGTATGCCGCGGCTCTTGAGCCAGTCTATGGCCTCGGCCGAGGAGCACACGGCCACCGGCACGGTAAACACGGCGCCGATGGAGGCGCGTATCAGGTTCGGATTGTAGAGGTCGGTGAGAGGGTCGCAGATAATGACGGCATCCGCTCCTGCAGCATCGGCGCTGCGAAGCACGGCGCCCAGATTGCCGGGCTTCTCTACGGCCTCGAGTACCATAATCAGCGGATTCCCGGGCAGATCCAGATCGTCAAGCCGCCTCTCGCGGGCCTTCATTTCGGCAATCACGCCCTCCGTGCCGCCGCGGTAGGCCACCTTGTCGTAAACCTCCCTGCTCACTTCTATGACACGGTAACTCTTTTGGCTCCCGGAGACCTGTGCCCCGGAACCGTGGCCGCCCGTGGCCGCGTGAACGGGAAGGGCCCACGAGCGAAGCGAAGTGGGAGGGATGAGCGGAGCGAAGTTCCGGGGCACAGTGTCTCCGGGGCCGTAGAGGTCAGGACAAACGAAGACGGTATCGGGCTCGAACCCTGCCGCCATGCAATGCTCCAGCTCCCGGCGCCCTTCCACCACGAATAAACCGCTCTCCCGCCGCAAGGAAGAATCCTTCTGCAGCGCGAGCAGACGCTTTACCTTGGGGTTCTGCGCGGAAGTGATGAGTTCGGGGGGCATTTATTCGCCGGCCTCTTCGCCTTCTTTCTTAAGTTTCTTCTCGGGCCTCATCTGGGGGAAGAAGAGCACGTCCTGAATAGTGGTCTGGCCGGTCATAAACATAGTCAGACGGTCGATACCCATACCCAGGCCCGAAGTGGGAGGCATACCGTATTCAAGGGCGCGCACGAAGTCCATATCGATGTACATTGCCTCGTCGTCGCCCTTGCTCTTGAGGGCGGCCTGCTCCTCGAAGCGCTCCAGCTGGTCGATGGGGTCGTTGAGCTCGGAGTAGGCGTTGGCCAGCTCCTTGCCGCACACGAACAGCTCGAAGCGCTCGGTGAGGCTCGGATCGGTGCGGTGACGCTTGGTCAGCGGGCTCATTTCCACGGGATAATCGATGATGAAAGTAGGCTGGATGAGCTTTTCCTCGCAATAGGTGCCGAAAATAGCATCTATCAACTTGCCCTTGCCCATAGAAGGAGTGATATCAACGTTCAGGCGCTTGCAGGTGGCGCGCAGTTCGTCTTCGTCCATTCCCTTCACATCTACTCCGGCGAATTCCTTGATGGCGTCGAGGATGGGCAGGCGCCTGTAGGTGCCGCCGAAATCTACCTCCTGCTCCCCGATGGTGACGCGGGTGGTGCCGTTAACCTTGAGGGCTATCTTCTCGAGCATCTTCTCCACGAAAGCCATCATCCAGTTGTAGTCTTTGTAGGCAACGTAGATTTCCATACAGGTGAACTCGGGGTTGTGGGTCTTGTCCATACCCTCGTTGCGAAAGTCCTTGGCGAACTCGTACACCCCGTTGTATCCGCCTACTATCAGGCGCTTGAGATACAGCTCGTTGGCAATACGCAGGTAGAGAGGAATGTCGAGGGCGTTGTGGTGGGTTACGAAGGGCCTTGCGGTGGCGCCTCCTGGGATGCCCTGGAGGATGGGGGTCTCCACTTCGAGGCAGCCTGCCTCGTTGAAGTACTCGCGCATCGTGGCGATAATCTTGGCCCTCTTCACAAACACGTCCTTGACCTGCGG
>JAGCCX010000056.1 GCA_017651465.1 Bacteroidales bacterium | reverse complement strand
GGAGTTCATCTCCAAGAAGCCCATCAATATCATTCAGTACCTGGTCATCGGCGCCTCGCTGGTGCTGTTCTACTCGTTGCTGCTGGCATTCTCCGATTTCCTCTCCTTCGGCATTGCATACCTCATAGCCTCGGTTATGACCACGGTGGCGCTGGGCGCTTACTTCGTGGCCATAGTCAAGAACAAATGGGCCTACCTCCTCGCCGGCCTCGTGGCTCTGGCCTACGCCGTCATTTACGTGCTGCTGCAGATGGAAACCTATGCCTTCCTCGTTGGCACGCTCATCCTCTTCGTGATCCTGTGCGTGATAATGTTCCTCACCCGTAACCTCAAAATGGATAAAGATAATCAGGTGACGGCACCTGAATAGGAGGCGCTCCTTGCGTCTTTTGACAAAACTTTGTACCTTAGTGAGTTCGATTTGAAGAATCAATGAAAAAGTACATCGTTCTGTTACTGTTATCGTTCTTTACGCTTACCCCTGCCCAGGCGCAGAATCCTCATCAGGTTCGCATAGGGTGGGGGGATATGCTTTTTGAGTCGCTGGTATTCAGGGAGGCCTCTCCTTCCCGGGGAGGCAAGGGCTTCACGGGCCACATTTTCGCTGAATATCAATACAGCGTGAGCAAAGTGGTAAGCGTGGGAGCACAGCTGGATCTGGAAGGCATTTTTGCCGCCGATATGAACAATTACGATGTGACCCTGATGCCCACGGTGCGTTTTACCTACCTGCACCGGCCCTGGGTTGAACTGTATTCCGGGCTGGGCGCCGGCCTGCTCTGCGCCCTGGACGACCAGGGCGGAGCCGAGTTCGCACCGGCGGTGAACCTCAATCTTTTCGGCGTGCAGCTGGGCAAGGGGCCCTTGTCGGCGAGCATTGAGTTGGGAGCTCTCAATTCGATGTTCAATTCCCGGGTATATATGCTCGGGTCGCGTCTTGTTTCCGTCAGTTTGAATTACCGTTTTTGACCGATGAAAAGATTCTTACATATACTCCCGCTGCTCCTGATCGTTGCCGGATGCCAGATTCCGGAAGTGCTTCAGGTCGATTTCGACACCTTCGAGGTTACGGAGGTCAAAACTTCGGCGCTTTTCCTCGACGACGGCAGCCTCAATCCGGATGTCAGGCTGATGGAAGAGCCCAACCTGCCCGATGAACTTCCCACCAAAGTGGCCCGCACCGACGTAGCCACCATAGCCAGAAATATGCTGGACCAGATCAACTCCAACCGCATCATCCAGTATGCCGGAATCTTCTCCGGGCACGATGTGGACGGTGTGACGCCCCTCAGGCAGTCGGGCAAGCTGCTGCTGCCGGAGACCGGTCCCATCAAGAACCTTGTGCTTGTAAGTCATTATACCATAGGCTCCAACGAGGAGGCTCCCTCGATGTGCTTCCCTATGGAGGGGATGCTGGCGGCCAAGGGTTACGCCGTGGTGATAGCCGACTACATAGGCTACGGCATAACGGCTAATCGCATACATCCCTATATGCACACCCGCAGCACCTCGCAGAGCGTGGTGGATATGGCCCTGGCGGTGAAGCCCTTCCTCGATCACATAGGCCGCGTGCCGGAAGACAAGGAGGTAATACTTATGGGCTACTCCCAGGGCGGCTCCACCACTATGGCGGTAATGAAGATGCTGCAGGAAGAATACAGAGACATTTTCCCCATCAAGCGAGTGTTTGCCGGAGGCGGCCCCTACGACCTGGCGGCCACTTTCGATTATTCGATGGAGATAGACAAGACCGGCATTCCCTGCGCCATTCCTATGATAGTGCAGGGGGTGAACGACGGCGAGAGCTTGGGCCTGAATATGGAAGATTTCTTCAAGGGCAGCCTGCTGGAGCACTACAAAGAATGGATCAATACCAAGAAGTACACCGTGAACGAAATCAACAAGATGATAGGCTCGCGCTACCTTCACGACATAATGACCGAGCTCGGCCGCGACAAGACCAGCGGCGAGACCGCCCGCCTGTACAAGGCCCTGCTCAAGAATTCCGTTCTTAACTTCCGGCCCATGGCTCCGGTGTATATGTTCCACAGCCGCGAAGACCAGACCGTTCCCTTCATCAATGCCATCCAGGCCGAGAACTACTACAAGCTGAACGATATTCGCTTCAATTTCGGCGACTATGGCCAGCACGCTATGGGTTGCATCCGTTTCATTGTCTTGGTGTACAATATGTTATGAAAAGATTCGCTTTTTTTGCCTTAAGCTTTCTGCTTGTCTGCTGCAGCTCCCAGGACAAGACCTCTACCAGGCCTGCGACCCTGGAGGTGAATATCGACCAGGTGGGCGCAACCAAGGTATGGTTCAGCGTCGAGAGCAGCGACCCCGATGCCGCCTATCTGTACAGGGGAGTGAGCGACTACGACCAGATGGACGATTACGTCGAGTACACCGACAGCGACCGTGACATTATCACCAAGTATCTCGAGAGCCTGGGCAGGATCTACGAGATGTCTATTGAAGACGGAAGCCAGATTGCCAGTTTCCAGGATGCGTTCTGCTTCAAGGGCAGCCGCTCCTTCAATATGGTACATATAGGCCCGGATATGAAACACCGTATCATTGCCTGCCAGATCAACCCGGAAACGCGTACCATCATCGGGGAGCCGGTGGGCGTGGAGTTCAAGACCAACAAGTCGATTGAAATTCCGATGGAATTTGACGTCACAGTTGACGGGGACGTCCTGACCATCATTCCTTCCGATCCCGAGCAGCCATACTTCTGGGACTATGAAAGCGGCGCCTATCTGGAGTCCGATCCTCTTGTGGCAATGTACAACTACATCTACGACCTGACCGATATGTTCGAGAAGTACGGATTCGCCGAGCAGATGTTGTCCAAAGGGACGGAAACCTACTTCTTCTCCGAAGAGAACACGAGGATGATCGAGGGTATGACCTACTACATCGCCATAGTCCCGTACGCCAACCACGAGCTTGCCGGAATTCCCCAGGTGTGGGCTTTCGAGTATTCTGCGGGTCAGTGACCCGGCGATGCAAGATTTGGCCTGGGAGGGTATTTAATAAGTATGAAAAGAATTGCATCACTTTTGGGCGTTTTGCTGCTTTGCCTGCCTGCCGCCGGGCAGCACTTCGACCCTGCCCACCGGCATGCCATCGAAATATCGAGCGGATTCCCTCCCATCCATACTTTCTTGCTGGGCGGAGGCAGCTCATACTACAGGATGATGTCCGGAATCCGTCAGGAGGACCATCTTCGCATCGGCATCAATATAGGCTACACATATTCCATCAACGAGAAGTGGGATTTCAATTTCGTGTTCAACCTGGCGCAGCGATACTACACCACCAGTTATTATCCGGAATATGATGATTCTGCTCCTGAGAGTGAGATTAAGTACGACTTTAAAGCTGAGCCCAAAGAGGTTAAGAACGGCGTGGATCTATGGCCATCGTATATGGCCGACTTCCGCTGGAAGTGGTACCGCAGCGATTCGGTTCGCCTCTACACATCTTTCGGCCTGAGCTATCTGCCTATGCGCTGGCCCATCTTCCCCAATATTACCCCCATCGGCATCAACTTCGGGCGCAATCACTTCTACGGCGTGGCCGAAATGAGCTTCAGCACCGCCGCCACCTTCATCCTGGCCGGCGCCGGATACCGCTTTTAAGCAATCAGCAGCACCGAGGCTTACCAGGGTGCTGCTGAAGTTTCTGCTCCTAACGCTGCTTAGGTTCCTTGACCTTGCCTATGCCGTGGGTTTGGGCGGAGAAATCTTGGCAGTCGAGTCCGGTGGCGTCGACGTCTCCGGCGCCGTTGATCTCGGCCTCAGCCTTGTCGGCGCGGCCGGTGAGCACTATGTCTCCTGCGCCGTTGACAACCATTCGTATAAAGCTGCAGTCAAGCCCGTTGACTTCGATATCTGCGCTGCCGTTGGCGGTAATCCTGGCATTGCCCGTCTTGAGTCCGTTGATTTCCATATCCACGGCCCCGTTTGTGTCGATCGAGAACTCGGGTGCGCTGATGCCCGTGGGAGCGCTGAATTCGGCGGCACCGTTTAACTTGACGGCCTGGAGCTCGGGGCAAGCTACTTTGAGCGAGACCTTATGGAGCTTGTTGAAGGAGACTTTGCTGTCTTTCTTTACCACCAGCTCGCCGTTTTTGTTCTCGATGCTGATGTAGCCGATAACATTGTCGGGAGCCGTGAGCGATACTGCGCACTCGCCGGAAGTGTAAACTATATTGCACGCCACATTGCAGTCGAGGGAGTTGAACTCGCCCACCGTGGTATCTTTAGAGGCCATCGTGTCGCTGGCCACTATGACCGTCTTTTCGCCGCCCCAGCCTTCCAGGAGGGAATTGTTGACCTTGATAAAGCGGCAGGAGGGGAGAGAGAGCAGGAGCGCCGCTGAGAGTATGAGTTGAATCTTTTTCATATCGGGGTTATAGTTAGTTGATGTATTCTTTAAGATCGACGCCGAGCAGCGAAGCACGCTGCAGGAGCTGCGGGACTTCTTCTTCGATAAACTTGCGGCGTTCGGTCTGGCGTATCAGTTCTATAGCATCTTCACTCACGAAGAAGCCTATGCCGCGCTGGTTGTAGATGACCTTGCGGTCGGTGAGAATCTCGTAGGAGCGGGCCACAGTATTGGGATTGACTCCTATCGACGCACCCCACTCGCGTACGGAAGGGATCCGGCTGCCGGGAGCAAAGCCGCCCGAGAGGATCCGGTCGCAGATATTGTCTGCGATCTGGATGTATATTGGTTTGTTGTTGTCGAATTCCATTGCTGCTAATGTTTGATGGTGCGCAGACGGAGCCAGATAAGCACGAGCAGCGCGCCTCTAGTTATGATGAAGTAGATGTTGAGCAGCCAGTTGGTGGCGCTGATGGCGCTCTGGGGATCATTGACGTTGTCGAACACCTTGGCGAGCTGTTCGGAGCCTATCTCGAGGTTCCCGGCGAGGACGAAAGCGATCAAGGAGACAGCGGCGCTCAGGAGGAAGAGGCAGAGGAAGGTCTTGGCCACCTTGGCTTTTTTGAAGTATAACGCTCCGAGCGTGAATGTTAGGGCGCAGCCGCACCATCCGAGGAACAAAATAGCGGGCAGATTAAGGAAGAACTCATCGTGCCTGGAGATGCTTATCGTCTCGTTGCAGATGCTGGTTATGGCACCCTCTCCATAAGAGGCGGGAACAATCCAGCTGAGCAGGGAGTCGGAAGCTACTGAAAGGGCGATCAGAGCCACGGGAACCAGCACGCACACTATCAGCACCATAGAGATCCACTTCTCGAGGGTCGATGCCGGCAGCATAAGGAAGTCGGAGCCGGAGCGCTTGTCGGTGATGTTGCCATAGATCTTGACCCCGCAGGAGACGGCGGTCACGAACACTATGATACCGAAGAGGATGAACTTGCTCTCGCTGGCAATGGGGAGCGGCTGCTTGCCGCTGACCGTAGCCACCAGGATATGAAGGATATATAGTATCACCGGCATCAGTCCCAGCACGAGCAGGTTAATTCCGTAGTTGTTGGCAGACCTGCGAATATCGTAAGCGAAATAGTTGCCGAAACGCTTGAAATCGAAAATGTTATTCATATCAGAAGAGGTTTTTGACGAGTTCTTTGTGCTTGTGGACGGTGTTGAACAAGGCCTCGATGTTTACCTTGCTCTCAAGCCCGGCGGTGTTCTGCGACACCTGGATAAATCCTCCGGGGAGCTGCTCGGAGTAGAGGCTCTGGGGGTTCAAGGTAGTGCCGTAGTCGAAGTAGAGTTTCTGGGAGATCTGCTCCAGGCTGGCGTTGAGGAGCACTTCGCGCTTGTCCAGAATAATGATGGGATCGATGATGTTCTCAAGGTCCCTCACCTGATGGGTGGAGATTACGATGGTGGCATCCTCGGCCGTGTACTTCATCAGAGCCGAGCGGAACTGGGCTTTGGAGGGGATGTCGAGGCCGTTGGTGGGCTCGTCGAGATAGAGGAACCGTGCTCCCGATGCCAGGGCGAAGGCGAGGTAGGTCTTCTTGAGCTGTCCGGAAGACATAGTGTTCATCTTCTGGGAGGGGTTGACCTCGAATTCCTTGAGGATGGTCTCGTACTTGGCGGCCGAGAAACCGGGCCAGAAAACGCCGCAGGCCTTGGCCCAGGCGAGGGCCTTGTCGTTGACAGGGGCCACCTCATCGGGCAGGTAGTACTGGTCGCGGAGCAGCGAAGGCTCTCTCTTGTAAGGGTCGTGACCGTCGGTCTGGATAGAGCCGGACTGAGTTTTCTTGAGTCCGCAGAGTAGGGTCAGCAGGGTTGTCTTGCCGACTCCGTTCTCGCCCAGAAGTCCGTAAATCTTTCCGGGCTCAAGGTTCATCGTGATGTTGCGAAGGACCTCGTTTTTGCCGTAGCTGAACGCTAAATCATTAATTTTTATCATTGCACCTTTAGTGTATTAGTTCATTAGTACACTGCAAAGGTATGACAAAAATTTTGATTTCCAAATTTTTTTGTGATTTTTTTTGGGGGAGGGAGGGGGATTTTTCGGCGGTTCCCCGTCGCCAAGGGTCCATTGGCCGGCACCTTTGGCGACGTTTCAGGTCGATTTCGTCGCCAAGGGTCCATCGGCAGGCACCTTTGGAGACGTTTCAGGTCGATTTCGTCGCTAAGGGTCCATCCGCCGACACCCTTGGAGACGTTTCAGGTCGATTTCGTCGCCAAAGGTCCATTCGTCGGCACCTTTAGAGACGTTTCAGGCCGATTTCGTCGCCAAAGGTCCATTCGTCGGCACCTTTAGAGACGTTTCAGGCCGATTTCGTCGCTAAAGGTCCATTCGTCGGCACCTTTAGAGACGTTTCAGGTCGATTTCGTCGCCAAGGGTCCATCGGCAGGCACCTTTGGAGACGTTTCAGG